>DJPQ01000011.1 GCA_002439805.1 Bacteroidales bacterium UBA6408 | reverse complement strand
AACCGCCGCAAAGGAGCGAAGTAAGTCTTACCGGAATTTCACATTGGGGTTGGCTTTCTTGAAAAGTTCGCCATATTTTTTCATTTCGGAATCATTCATAAGGCGAGGATTGCCGCTTCTCGTCCATTTGCCGTTCTTATTCAGATACCACTCGTGCACATGAACTACCCCAACGTGAAATTCTCCATGATTATGTCCCCAGTCAAAATCGAAAGCCACACGCCTGTTTTCATAAACACGAGCCTGCTCGACCATTCTTGAGACATCATCTAACTTAAAATACACTTTGGATGTATTTGAGTATTTGGGAAGTCCGTCATGTGACCGCCCGTCTCCTGTTTTATCTATCACTTTCCCGACCTCGCCATTGGCAGAAAGTGTCTCACCTACCTAATGATACAAGTATTGGGAAAATCCGCCCGAATGAATATATTCACGTTGTCCGCCCATAACTATTCCTCCCATTCATAGTCATATCTTACACCCCTATAGTCATATTTCCGAAACCACTCCAACAAGCTTAAATGCAAGTTCAGAAGAGGAAACAAATCTACATCCAATGCGTCTTGCAGTGACGATGGAATGTAATCAAGCTTCATTCTTTTGTCAGGTCTATTTATTCCGACAATGTATTCGCTATAATAACACTTTACGAAATACAATCCATCCCTATTGTCGTCTTCAGACAATATGACATCAAATGTAGACACCGGGAACTCATGCTGTTCCTTATAGCACATTCTTTCAAAGAATTCCTTCTCATTGGCAGTCCTTGCCTCTGCTTTCATTCTCTCAAACAGTTCTTTATCCTTTATAGGGAACTGATCATTTTCTACCATATTCGTATTTTTCATATCTTTCTCAGTTGTTGAATCTTTCCTTCCACATAAACCACCTCAGTCTCGGGATAAAAACCAAGAGGTTCTCCATACACAATCAGTTTATCCGGATGCTTCCTTTCTATCAGCGTCTCGATGCCCAAACGATACAATTTCCGATAACTCGAATCTCTTCCCACGGCTACGTGCCCCACGGAAATTACACTGTTCTCCGGCAGTCCGTCAAAGCAATACTCAAAAGAATCGACATTACCCCAACTTGCCGACGGAATCACATTTATGCCTTCACTTTGCCAATATGAAGCAACCCACCTGTTGCGATAAATGTTCCATACATTCAATGCACGAGGCATATCAACAAACACAGAGAAATCCGGGGCTATTACGCATTGGTACTTTCTCAAACATGATATGGCACTGGACGGGGTATTCCACACAGATTCAATCTTGTAGTCGTACAGATAACAATGAACACCACAAGAAAACAGCATTTTACGCCTGTCCGAGAAGGAAATAAAACTGTCTGGCAGCGCTGCATTGAATGCAGACACCTGAGGAAGTTCTTCCCGTCCATCAGTTTGAAACCCACTATGCCAATGGAGATTCAGAATCTTTGTATTCCGCAAATCGAGTGAAGACGACCGGTCAGATTTCTTTTTATCGGAGTAGAAATCCTGAAAAAGAACACCTTGAATTAATTTCATTTAATTTGATACTTTGATTTTATTCAGGATTTCACTTGCAAGTCTATACGAAATATCATATTTTTGCAAGCAGAATCCTTATTGTTCCCAACAAAAGGTTTTGAACTCTTCTTTTCGGAAGAGATTGTTTGCCCTATCGCCCGCCAAGAAGATAGGGCATCTGTGTATTATAATATCCTACATCATCATTTTTTCTTCTTTCTATCGCTTTCGCGTTTGTTCAACTTATAAACCTTGCCTCCTAACTCATCATCAAATTCCATAGAACGAGTCAGGTCGAATATTATTGTCTTGTTCTTGAAATCGAGACCAAGAGACATAAACAGTGCAGTTGTCGGAAGATAGTAATAGTCTCCGGCTTTACAAACCTTGAATGCGTCTTCATCAGGACATCCGCAAACGACCATATACAAGACGTCACGGTCACTCTCATCCGCACCGAGTTTTATATAAGTCAGAGGCGACAATTGCAGTTCCTTGGCAGTCTCGTCTGTAAAACCGAGTTTGCCTGAAGACTGAATTGTAACTTTCAATTTTGCGCTGTATTGTTTCGCGCTAAAAATTTTTATTCCTCCCATAACAAATCCTTTGTATCATCTCTTGTTTGCACTTTTCAAATTTTCAATCAGAACAAGTTCTGTTCAAACAGCTTAAATCCCCTATATTCCTCTATCAGAATTCTTCATAATGCAAAATTAAGTGACGTAATCAAAATAAACAAGTAAAAACGCCATGGTTTTAAACAACTTATCAACAATCGCGATAGTACGCGCAAGCCGCAAAACAAGACATTTGCAAAACGAGCAAAACAATTTGCAAAAAATGCAAATGTCACGGCAATAAAAATACAGGAAACCACACAAACACCGCCAATGGAGCAGATGTGAGGACACGCCGACCAATACTGCTAATATATAAACCCGAACATCCAGAGGGGAATCTTGTTCTTGTAGGCATATTCAATGTCGTCGGCGACTATGTAGCCTTCCGAAGCGTCGGCAATCTGTTTCTTGCCTTTCTTCCGGCCGCCGACCTCAAAGGTCTTGCCGTCGAGTTCAAAGTCCGAGATCGGGGATTCGACGACATCAAAGGCGTTTTTCATCCATGAAAGGAACATCGTCTCACGCACATTGCCCGGATTCGGCTCATGGTCGGACATAGAATACATCATGTTGGAATTGTTCAGATAGAGTTTATCCATCTTGCGGAGCACCGCGTCCCCGTTCGCCTTCATACTGAGCATGGACACGAGCTCCGCCTTCTCAAGATATTCCAGATATGTCGGAAGACTGTTCCTCGGAATGTCAAGGTCACGCTCCATGTCGGAATAGTAACACCCATGCTGCCGATATTCCTTGAAATAGGCCAG
This sequence comes from Bacteroidales bacterium UBA6408, assembly GCA_002439805.1. Classification (GTDB taxonomy): domain Bacteria; phylum Bacteroidota; class Bacteroidia; order Bacteroidales; family UBA932; genus Cryptobacteroides. The sequence continues at coordinate 4,305 of DJPQ01000011.1, read as the reverse complement.
AGGACGATGCTCTCCGTATGGATAATCAACCTTTCCATTGAGAATCTCCTCAAGGGTCGCAGGCTTCAGATTCCAGCCCATCCTGAGGTTAAGATACTCCCGGAACGACCACACCGGCAGTTTGTATTCAATGACCCTACGGCTGAGATCCGCCCCGCCCTTTCTTAAATCAAGGATTGAACTCCCCGAATACACGACGCGGAGCAGAGGAAGCTGATCATACATCATCTTTATCTCCGTACTCCAGCCACGATACTTGTGAATTTCGTCTATATACAATGCCCGGCCTCCCTCGGCGTAGAACTTTTTTGCCGTATCAACCAATGTGTGAGCCGAGAAATAAATATACAAAAGTTGCACGATAGTTCGTGCAACTTTTATTGATTTTTGCATTGCTTATCGTGCTATATTTGAAAAAAGTTGCACGATTGACGGTGCAATTCTGGCGTCAGATGTGTTCTACCTCGGGAGAGAGGGTTACGCCGAAACGGTCGCGGACGGAAGAGATTATTGAGTTTTCGAGGTCAATCACCTCCTGCGGAGTGGCGTTGCCGGTGAGGTTCACGATGACGAGCGGCTGCTTGGACCAGCAGGCGACATTGCCGGTCTGCCGACCTTTCCAGCCGCACTGTTCAATCAGCCAGGCCGCCGGAACCTTAATCATGGGAGCCGCATCGCCAGGCTGCTCCACAACATAGTGAGGAACAGTGGCTTCGGAGCCGTTTGATTGCCGGAAGTCATTGAGAATGCGGTCGAAATGTTCCTGCGGAATCACAGGGTTCTTGAAGAAACTGCCGGCTGAGCCAAGTTCAGACGGTTCGGGGAGTTTCTGACGGCGGATTTCTGTCACCACCTCACGGATGAGGGACGGGGTTAAAGATTTCTCGCTTCGTTCGAAATGACAGGATGCGGCTTCAACGGCGGAACGGAGATGACCGTAGTCGAGATGCGGGGTAGGGACTGACGAAAGGCGGAACACGACCGATGTGACGGCGTAGAGGCCTTTCCAGACGGTCTTGAAATTGGATGCGCGGTAGCCGTAGCCGCATTCGGAATTGTCAAAAGTGACGGAGGCGCCGGTCGAGAGTTCCAGGCAGTTCACGCGGACAATCACATCCTTCGCCTCAACGCCATAAGCCCCGACATTCTGCACGGCGCTCGCGCCGACCTCTCCCGGGATGTGCGAAAGGTTCTCGACTCCCCAGAGACCGCGCCCGGCCGCCCATGCGCAGAAGTCGTCGAACACGACTCCCGAGCCGACCTCAACAAGAACCTCGGGGTCTGCGTCGGTGTCCGAATTCGATTCCCCCTGAATGGAAGCAGAGCCGCCGGAGCAGGAAACAGAGCCGCCGGTAAGAACCCGGATGTCCCTCATCGTTGAATGAAGAACCGTCCCGGGGAAATCGCCTGTGAACAGCAGGTTGCTTCCGTCCCCGACAAAGAGAAAAGGACGCGGCAGGGAACTGTCCTTCAGAAGTTCCCGCAGCGCGTCCTCACTCCCCCATTCGGCATATGCCGCCGCCCGCACCTTCATCCCGAAGGTATTCCGTATATTCCTATTATACAATATCATAGCAAAATCAACATCATCAAACGGCTGAGATGTAAAAGTTCAATAAAAAGATGAAGTGCAAGGCGGACGAGAAATTTAAACCGCAGCAACCTTATGGTTGTGAGGATTTAAATTATCGAAGTCCAACGCGGCAATTCGCTTTTTAGTGGACTTTTACCTTTTACCCGATCTGAGAGCCGTTGGTCAGCACCTCCTGCGGCGTGATGAACCGCATCTTGCCGTCGCCCTGACGCGCCATCAGAATCATTCCCTTGGACTCTATGCCGCGAATCTTACGCGGGGCGAGGTTGGCGAGGATGCAAATCTGTTTGCCGAGCATATCCTCAGGAGAATAGTACTCAGCGATGCCTGAGACAATCGTGCGCCTGTCAATGCCCGTGTCAATCGTCAGCTTGAGCAGCTTGTCGGTCTTGGGAACCCTTTCCGCCTCAAGCACGGTAGCCGTGCGGATGTCCATCTTCTCGAAATCTTCAAAGGAGCACTCCGGCTTCTGGGGCTCGACCTTCGCGGCGGCCTCCTTGGCGGCAGCCTCGGCAGCGGCGGCCTCACGCTCCGCCCGGATTGCGTTCAGGCGGTCAATCTGCGCATCGACAACATCGTCCTCAATCTTGGAGAACAGCAGCTCGGCCTCGCCGAGCCCATGACCCTCGGGAAGTATCCGCTCGGAATCAAGGTCGCTCCAGGAAAGAGCAATCGGATAGTCCGTCACCTCGGACGCGCCGCCCAGAGAATCGACGGTGTGCAGAGCGGCAGCCTCGGATGGAGTGAAGATGTTCTCGCCGCAGGTGCCCTCCTCGCCGGCGCGATGGTCTGTTCCGGCGATGATGCCCACGCGAAGAATCCTGCGGAGCTTCTCGGCCGAAAACGGCAGGAACGGTTCGAACGCAAGCGCAAGCGCGGCGCAAATCTGGAGCGAGACATTGAGAATCGACGCGGTCCTGTCCATGTCGATCTTAGCGACCTTCCACGGCTCGGTGTCGGTAAGGTACTTGTTGCCCAGACGAGCGAGGTTCATCGCCGCCTTGAGCGCCTCACGGAAACGGTACTGCTCGATGTTGGACTCAATGTCAGCGGCAATCGCCGGAATCTGCGCAAGCGTCTCGCGGTCAATCGCCTCCGGCTTCAGGTCCGCAGGCACCCTGCCCCCGAAATACTTGTGGGTGAGCACCACGGCCCTGTTCACGAAGTTTCCGAAAATCGCCACGAGCTCGCTGTTGTTGTGCGCCTGAAAGTCCTTCCATGAGAAGTCGTTGTCCTTGGTCTCCGGCGCATTGGCGCAGAGCACATAGCGGAGCACGTCCTCCTGTCCGGGGAACTGCTCAAGGTACTCGTTCAGCCACACGGCCCATCCCCGTGAAGTCGAAATCTTGTCGCCCTCAAGGTTCAGGAACTCGTTAGCAGGGACATTGTCCGGAAAGATGTAGCCGCCGTGAGCCTTGAGCATGGACGGGAACACGATGCAGTGGAACACGATGTTATCCTTGCCGATGAAATGCACGAGCTTCGTGTCCTCCGACTTCCACCATTTCTCCCATGACTGCGGAAGAAGTTCCTTGGTGTTGGAGATGTATCCTATCGGAGCGTCGAACCAGACATAGAGAACCTTTCCCTCCGCTCCCTCAACCGGAACCGGAACGCCCCAGTCAAGGTCACGGCTCACCGCGCGCGGCTGAAGCCCGCCGTCAATCCAGCTCTTGCACTGCCCATAGACATTGGGCTTCCACTCCCTGTGCCCGTCGAGAATCCACTCCGACAGCCAGCTTTCATACTCGTTCAGAGGCAGATACCAGTGCTTCGTGGGCTTCTTCACAAGCGGCGACCCGCTGAGAGCCGACCTCGGATTGATGAGTTCGTCCGGGCTGAGGGTGGCTCCGCACTTCTCGCACTGGTCGCCGTATGCCCCCTCAGAGCCGCAGCGAGGGCATGTTCCTACGATGTAGCGGTCCGCAAGAAAGGTCTTGGCCACCTCGTCATAGTACTGCTCGCTTTCCTTCACGATGAACTTGCCATCGTCATAAAGTTTTCGGAAAAAATCCGACGCGGTCTTCTCGTGAACCTTGGACGTGGTGCGTGAATATATGTCGAAATTGATTCCGAGCCCTGCGAACGACGCCTTTATGAGGGAATGATACCTGTCGACGATGTCCTGCGGAGTCACGCCCTCCTTCTTCGCCTTGATGGTAATCGGAACGCCGTGCTCGTCCGAGCCGCAGATGAAGAGGACATCCTGTCCGCGGAGCCTCTGATACCTCACATATATGTCCGCCGGGACATAGACCCCGGCAAGATGGCCGATGTGAACCGGACCGTTCGCGTACGGAAGCGCACAGGTCACCAACTGTCTTCTGTAATCCTTGTTTTCCATATTTCAATATTCCTTTATTTGTTCAAAATAACACCGCTTTAATATAACACTGCTTCAATATAACATACTGCGCACATTCCGGAGAAATCAATTTCCGGCAGCACAGGCCCTGCTACTTTCTGAATTCCGACGCAAGCGACGACTTCATCCTGTTCAGTTCAGTGATTTTCCTCATCAGTTCCTCCATGCGGGCCGCATCCCGCGTCGTCATGAGTTCCTTCTGGAGAGCCTTGAGTTCAAGCTCGACATTGAGCAGCTGAAGCTTTATCAGCGATTTCGGGACATAGGTCACAAGCATCGTCTCCGTCGAGGTGAGCGAGTTCTCGAAGTTCTTCACCGTAAGGTTGTACTTATCGACAAGCAGGTC
>DJPQ01000083.1 GCA_002439805.1 Bacteroidales bacterium UBA6408 | reverse complement strand
CCGGACATATTGGAAGGCTTGCCGTCAAGCCACACGGTGACGGACTTGCCGTTGAGCTGAATGTTGCCGTCTTTGTCGAAAGTCACTCCAGGCGCGGCGCGAAGCACGTCGGTGGCGTTTCCGGTCTTTGCAGCTGCAAGTTCAGAGACATTCATCACAATCTTGTCGAACCGGTGTTCGAGCAGAGGGCGCTTGCCGACGACCTTCGCGCTCTGAAGCATCCGCGTGTCCGGAACAAGGCTCACGACCGGGATTTCTCCTCCCGTCATTCCCTCCAGCGGCACAGAGGCATCCTTATAGCCCACGAGCGAGAACACGACACGGCACCCGGCGGCCGATGTAGCTGTCAGCACATAGACGCCGGTCGAGTCGGTCGTTGCGGCCGCCAGAAGAGCCTCGGCACTGTCCCGCAACGCCACCGTGACAAACTCAAGACCGCGTCCGCTCTCCGAATCAATGACCCTTCCTGTAAGTCTCCCGTCATCAGAACCACGCTGCGGCGCCGCATAAGCCAGCGTCCCCGCAGCCACGATCAACATCAATACTAAACCAAATTTTTGTCTCATAATTTAATATACCTATTTTTTCACTTACTTGACAAGGGTGGTGCACAAGCCTGAGAGCGCCACTTCCCCTTCGAGGGGACGGGAGGAGTCAATTCGATGGTGAGGATTTTGGCAAACCGTGCAACGCAGCAGACCGCCTTTTATTTGCCCCGTATTCCGTACTTAGACAATATCTTTGTAATGGGCTCGGCAACCGACTCCGCCCAGAGCTGATAGCCGTAGTCCCCAGGGTGCGTACCGTCAACGGAAGTCTCGTGGTTCGGGGCAGTCGCATTGGTAGTCTCAACATAATAGACGTTCTTGTAGCGGCGGCAGGCCTCGCGCATCATCTGCTTCGCCATCTCCATCTTCTTGTATTCGTTCTCGTCAACGATGTCGTTGAAACCACGCTTCTCGCGGTAAATCGTCTTCTGGAAAATGAGCGGCTTGCCCGGATGCTTCGCCTGAATTATCTCTATGAACTTGAAAAGGCGGTCGTGAATCATCTCCGGAGACGGATTCGAGAAGGCGTCAAAGACAAAGGCGTCAACGTCTGCATCGGCGAGAGCCTGCGCGAAATAGGTCTGGAGCTTGCTGTTGCCTGAGCATCCGAGGCTGAGGAACTGGAGTCCGGTCATGCGCGAGAGCTGTGCCGGATAGGCCATCCCAGGGCGCGCGGTGCTGATTCCGTGGGTGAAGCTTGAACCGAAGACCGCGATTCGGTGACGGAACGGATTTTCGGACGGACGGAGCTTGTAGCCCTGCTCGACGCCGATTTTAAGGCCGTTCAGGGAGCTGATGAGCGGAAGATAGAGCAGGCACCTGATTTTCCCCTTGGAGCAGTTGTCCAGAACGACCTTCACCTCACCGCTCTTACCCGCAGGTGTGGAGCCGGCCCATCTCCATGTCTTTCCTTCCTTGACATAGAGGTCGAATCCCGTACGTGAAATCGGCCCCGTGGTTCCCTCGTCGGAGACTATTCCGTAGGTCGGGCAGACAGATACGGCCGGGGAGTCCGTCTCGAACGCGACCGCGATTCCCGAGCTCATAGTCACCTGACGGAGCTCCGACTTGGTGAATCCGTTGTGATAAACAGCCGTGTCCAGACGATGGTACGGGTTAGGGGTGTCCGGGAAAAGTTTGCCGACAAGCGTGAGGTCACTGGCCTCGACGAAATCCCAGTCCCTTGCGGAAAGGCCGGCGGAGAATGAAAGGCTCAGAACGAGAGCCGCGATGATCATGTGAAAAATCTTTTTCATAATTATATGGTATATATTTAATTATCAATATTTTTCGTTATTTTCTCAAAGTCTCGGAAACATACGACGCCAATCCCGTGACAGCCATCATAACGGATTGAGACTCATGGGATATGGTGGCGAATATGATTCCCAGTTCAAAGGGAAGGTCATATACGGTGCTCAGAGCGAGGGCGACTATGTAGTGGAACGCGCCGAATCCCCCGGGCACCGGAACAACCCACCCGAGACTGCCGGCAAGCATGAGGAAGAGGGCATCGACGGCAGTGAGTCCGTCAAGGAGAGGCACCGCACGGAGCGATGTGTAGCTCATCAGAAAATACATCGCCCAAATCAGAACCGTATATATGAGAAATTTCCATCCGTTCCTCATTCTGAAGCAGCTGATGACCCCGTACCAAATTCCACGGCAGAAACCGCACAGTTTTCCGGCAAGGGCGTTCCTGTTTCTGTAATGTATTATCAGAAAAGCCATTGCGGCAAGAGCCAGAACCGCAGCCGCTACAATCCACCACAGGCTGAAATTTATGCTGCGGGAAAGAGGAGCCCACATCCTGTCGAGGAAAAATGCGCCGAATTCTTCTGCCTTGAACGCAAGGAAGACTATGAGTATCAGCAGCATGACTATCATATCGAAACTTCTCTCCGTAACGACTGTCCCCAGAACCCTGTCATACGACGCCTTCCCGCCCCCCGAATCCTTGGACACGACGCCGCAGCGCACGAACTCCCCTATTCTCGGAAGCACGAAATTGGCAAGATAGCCTAGGTTCACAGCATTGAATGTCGTGAGACGCCCGGTCCGCTCATCGACCGGAAGCAGAATTTCGCGCCACCGCTCGCCTCGGAACCAGTTCGACAGCACGCCGACGAGTATGCTCGCGCCGACCCACCACCAGCGGCATCCGGAAAGGCTCGCGGCAAATTCGCCCCAGTTCACCCCTCTGAAGCAGAAATACATGAGCACTGCCGCCACGGAAAGCGACAGCAGGTATTTTATAATGTTTTTCAGTTTCGACGACATACGGCGCACATCCAGTCTCATATTCCCGTCATTCAGGCACATTCTCTATCTATGATGCATATTCATGACACATCACTTTCTGATACACCATTTTCAGATACATCATTGATGCCACAGACGGCAGAATTTGACAAAGTTACCGATTTTTTCGCTATCTTTGTCGTTTGGATTCTTGAAATTATTACGAAATATATGAAATCTATCCTCGGCATAGGAAATGCCCTCACTGACATCCTTGCGGTTCTTCCGGACGACTCGTTCCTCAACGAATATCACATTCCGCGAGGAAGTATGCAGCACGTCGATAAGGAAACCGGAGACCGCATTCTCAAGAGGCTCAAGCCATTGGGAGTTCAGTATGTGGCAGGAGGCTCCGCAGCCAACACAATCACAGGAACGGCTATCTTCGGAATGCGCTCGGCCTTCATCGGAAAGATAGGCGACGACGACCTCGGACATCTCTTCAAGAGCGACCAGGAGCAGTACGGAATCAAGTCCATCCTCCTCAAGGGCAAGAATCCGTCGGGGAGGGCGATGGTTCTGATTACGGCCCCGAATGCGGAGAGAACCTTCGCGGACTACATGGGCGCGGCGCTGGAGCTCGTGCCGGAGGATCTGAAGCCGGAGTATTTCAAGGGATACGATTATTTTCACATCGAGGGCTATCTCGTGCAGAATCAGGCTCTTATCCGCAAGGCGGTGGAGATGGCGAAGGAGGCAGGCTGCATAATCTCGATTGACATGGCGTCCTACAATGTCGTCGAGTCGAACGAGGCTTTCCTGCACGACATCGTGGAGAATTATGTTGACATCGTGTTCGCGAACGAGACGGAGGCCAAGGCCTTCACGAAACTGGAGCCGAGGGAGGCTCTGGATGAGATTGCGTCGCACGGAAAGACGGCTGTCGTGAAAATCGGGAAAAACGGTTCGATGGTAAAGAAAGGCAATGACTATCACTACATTGAGGCGTGGCCGGCGGATCCGATTGACGCTACCGGGGCGGGCGACACCTACGCGGCGGGCTTCCTCTACGCCCACTCGCTCGGTATGCCGCTCAAGGTCTGCGGGGAGATAGGCTCCATCATCGCGGCGAAGGTTGTCGAGGTCATCGGGACGAAGATTGACATCCCGAGGTGGAAGGCAGCGAAGAAGGAAATCAAGGCGCTGATTGCCGAGACGCGCTCGACTATGAAGATACAGTAGGCAGGGGGGACACCCGAACAATGATAAGCTTATGGGATTCATCACAAGTCTTGCCGTCAGGCACCAGCTGAAAAAGTACGGTTTTCGGGAGGAGCACGCCTTCGTCCCGCTCTCGCACGTGAGGCAGGCGGTGATTCTGTTCGACGTGGAGGATGTGGAATTTGATGAGTGCCGGAGAATTGCGACGGAATATTTCACCTCGCGCGGAATTGAGATGAGGCCGTTCTTTCTGGATTTGGGAAAGCGAGACAAGGACGAGATTATAGTCACGGGAGTGAAGACCACGATTCTAAAGAGGAATCTGGCTTTCTGCGGGACGCTTCCAAAGGAAATCATCACTGAACTGACGGCCGTGCAGGCTGAACTCTACATCTGCCTTGCCGACAGGGACTGTCCGGCCGTGCGCTGCTTTTCGGGAATTGTGCCGGCAAGGTTCTGCATAGGCAGGCGCGACTATGAGGGTTCCCCGTTCGGGATGACATTCACGACGCCCCCGCAGACCGCCGGCATACAGGTGAATTTCCACGACAGCGCGAAATGCCTCAGGAGCATTCTGGAATATATGCCGATGGTCGTGGGCTGACGGGAACAACGGCCGGTGAAGCAACTACAATAAATCGTAAAAAATGAATTAACCGCCTCGGTTTGGGGCATTTGTTTTCGAGAAATGAAATTCAATCTGAAGAAATATGCCCTCGTGACGCTGAAGGGCATAGGAATGGGAGCGGCCGACGTGATTCCGGGAGTAAGCGGGGGCACGATAGCCTTCATGACCGGAATTTACGGCGAACTCGTGGAGTCCATCCACAATTTTGACAGGACCGCGTTCCGGCTGTTTTTCTCCGGCAAGTTCCGCGAGTTCTGGAAGCACGTCAACGGGACTTTCCTCGTCTCGCTCATGCTCGGCATCCTCGTCAGCATATTTTCGCTCGCCAAGCTTATGACCTGGCTGCTTGAGAACCACCCAATCCAGACATGGGCTTTCTTTTTCGGTCTCATCATCGCATCATCGGCGTTCATCCTGCGCGGAATCTCCGGATGGAAGCTCAGGGACATATTGCTTACCGTGTTCGGAGTCGGCCTCGGAGCAGTGGTGTGCACGCTGACCCCTACGGAAACGCCCGACGGGCTGTGGTTTGTGTTCCTGTGCGGAGCCATAGCCATCTGCGCGATGATTCTTCCGGGCATTTCCGGCAGCTTCATCCTCGTGATTCTCGGAAAATACGATTTCGTTCTCGGTGCGGTCGCCGGTCTCACGTCGTTCGGACGGGCGGAAGAAGCCACAGCGGGACTTGTCACCGGCCCGATGAGCTGGGGGCAATGCCTGGCTGTCATCTGCATTTTCGCCGTCGGGGCGGCAATAGGCATCGTGACGTTCTCCAAGTTCCTCCACTGGCTGCTTGCCCGCCGGAACCGCGAGACCACGCTCGTGCTCGCCGGCTTCATCATCGGCTCGCTCATTAAGGTCTGGCCTTGGCACGGAATCAATGGGCTTCCCACCCTCCCCGGCCTTGCCTCCTCAGACGGGACTGTGGCATTTCCGATTGCAGACGCGCACATCGCCGGAGCCGTAATCTTCGCTCTCGTCGGCCTCGCTCTGGTTTTTGGAATCGAGCTTGCGGGCAAGGCCATCGCCAGAAGAAGTTAGGCTGCGGGGGTTAGGAAGTCCGGAGGAGAGGGTGACTAAAAAGTGTTTTGTTCACCCTCCTTGTCGAAATAGTGTTGCAGTTTCTGAAAAATTGCCTACCTTTGCACTCCCTTGGGGCTTGGTCGCGTCAGCGCACCTCCCATGAGGACGGTTCGGTCCGGTAGCTCAGTTGGATAGAGCAACAGCCTTCTAAGCTGTGGGTCTTGGGTTCGAATCCCAACCGGATCACAATCCGTACTGATTTTCAACAGATTACAGACACGGAGACCCAAAGAGGGATTGAAGCGGGGGCTTCAGTCCCTCTTTTTTATTCCACGCGCATGGTGCTGGCCGGGTCGATGCGGGAAATGAACATGGACGGAAGGAGCAGGAGCAGCATGATGGCGGCGAAGGCGAGCAGGTCGGCGGTGAGTATGAGCGACCAGTCGATGTGAATCGGGACGAAGGATACGAAGTAGTTCTCGGGGTTCAGTCTGAGCAGGTGCGTGTGGCGCTGAACAAGGCAGAGAAGCAGGGCAAGCGCGTTGCCGGCGGCCATGCCTTTGCCGACAAGGACAGCGGCACTTCGCAGAAAGACAGCCGAGATGCCGCCGTCCGTCATTCCGAGAGCCTTGAGCAGGCCGATGGTCGGGATGTGCTCGAAAAGCAGGATGAGCAGGCCTGAAATCATGTTGAACCCGGCGACAATCGTCATAAGCACCAGAACCACAAGCACATTGAAGTCAATCAGATTCAGCCAGTCGAACAGCTGCGGAAAGCTCTGCACGACGGAAGTCACCACCACTGTGGGCTCGTCCTCCGACGAATGTGCGAAGACCGCCGAACCTATGTCAATCGCAGCCTGCCTGATGCGTTCCTCGCTCCTGTACCTCTCCTTCAGGGAAATCTCAATCGCCGAGACCTCGTCCTCACCCCAGCCGTTGATGCGGCGCATGGTCGGGAGGTCGGTGTATAGCGCCAGCTTGTCCTCGCCGGACAGAATGCCGTCATGTATGCCCTCAACGCGGAACTTGCGCACCACGACCCTCTCCCCGACGAAATAGGCCGGAAGGTCATCCCCGACGCCGATTTTCAGAAGCGATGCGAGCCGCGACGGCACCGACACTGACAGGGCTGAGGAGTCGGACTTCCGGTAGTCCTCGATGCCCTTGAACATGACTCCATGAATCAGGTCGCCTTCCTTGACTATCCCCGCCCGTGAAATCGTGCCCCTTGCCGACTGAACGCAGTCCAGTTTCATTATCTCGGGCAAGAACGCCGGAGATGCGGGAATCGGATCCGACTCGCCCATATAATTCCGGTTCAGCGGAGTGAGGGAAACGTCACCGCAGAGTTCGCTCAGGCCGCTGCGGATTTCGTTTCTGAACCCGGACGACACGGCCACGGACACAATCATCACAAGGAAGCTGACGGCGACGCAGACCGAGGCCACCTTTCCCTTGAACTGAATCCTGCGCGATATGAACCCGACAATCATAGGCGACAAAGGTACGAAATATAAAAATTATAGATACACAAGCCGCGAAAGGCGGTCAGGATTGAAAATCGCGGAGGCCGCCGCGAGTATGTCCCCGGGGGTTACCGCCTCTATCTTCCTGCGGACAGCATCGTCGTCCTGAACCGTGCCGAAGGCATTGAGGCTCTTGCAGAGGGACAGAGCCTGGCTCTCGCTGTTTTCGGACGAGATTGTCAGCTGCCCGATGAACTGTTTCTTGGCTGCGAGCAGATGTTCCTCGGAGAGGGGGACGGTCCTGAGGGTGAGGAGCTCGCCGTCGATTGCGCGGATGCAGTCGTCGAGCCGCTCGCGGTCACAGCCGAAGCAGATTGCCATCACGCCGCTGTCGGCATACTGGCTGTAGTTGCACTCGACGTTATAGACCCACCCCTTTTCCTCGCGCAGAACGGAATTGAGAACGGAGTTGGTCGCCGGGCCTCCGAGAATGTTCGCCATAAGCGAGGCGGCGATGCGCTCCTTCTCGCGGTAGAGCGACGGAGCCGTAGCGCCGATGATGCAGTTTGCCTGATGGCTGTGGCGGTTGACGGTCTTGGTGAAGACATTGCCGGGAAACTCCCCGGAAAGCGCCGGGCAGCGTTCAGACTCGGCAGAGTCCGCCGAAGCTGCGCCGTCAGAAACCGCCGTCATATCAGAAGACTCAGAAACCACCGACATATCAGAAACCTCGGCATCGCTGGCGGGAACGCAGGCGACTCCGTCCCCTTCCCCGAAATACTCCCCGACAAGCCTCCCGACCATGGCCGCGGCCTCCTCCTCCGGAAGCGGCGACACCACGGAGAATGAGATGCGTTCGGGGACGAAAAACGCCGCGACATATCTCCGAAGCTCCCCAGGCGTGATTTTTTTCACGGACGACGATGTCCCGAGCACCCGTCCGCTGAGAGGATGACCCTCGAACAGCAGGCTCTCGAACCGGTCATATATGTCATCCGCCGGAGAATCCTTATAGCCGGCAATCTCGTCCATGACCACGGTCTTCTCCACCTCAATCTCACCTTCCGGGAAAACGGCCCGCGTGGCCATCTCCATAAGCAGCCCCGCAGCCTTCTCCACGTCCTCCCTGAGCACTGTGGTATGGAGGACAATCTCCTCCTTCGTCGTGTAGGCGTTCAGTTCGCCGCCGAGCCTCTCAAGGTAGCCGTTTATGACAGAGGCGCTCTTGTCCTCGGTTCCCTTGAAGAGGGCGTGCTCCACAAAATGAGCCGTCCCCGAATGAAAATTCCCCGAAGTTTTCTCCCAGCCAAGCACGTTCTCCTCCCTTGTGCCGCAGCGCACGCTGAGCGAACAGCAGGCCACCTTCCTGCCCTCCTGCAGCACCGCATAGCGCAGGCCGTTTCCTGTCCTCGAACAAATCATTCCAGTCAAAGATTATTTCTTGCGCACGCCGGCAAGCCTGTTGAGTTCCGAAGCGCCGAAGCCGTAGTCCCCGTCCTTGCCGACACGCTGCTTACGGAAATAGTAGAGGCGGTGGTTGCCCGCGCCGATGAGCATCCTGTAGCAGTATGAACCCGACTCCGGATTGGTCGGTGAGACGGTGTATGAGACGACGGAATTCATATCCCCGGACGACATTATCTCGTCGGCCTCGTCGTCATCAACGAACGCGATTCCCGCTTCCGCGGCATTAGAACGCACTTTTTCGGGAATATTCCCCGACACGTCCCCGTCCGCCAGAACGAGGTTCAGCCCAGCCGTCGCGCTGATTCCGCAGGCGAATTTCCCCAGCCCGGCATATCCGGCCCTGTCGTCCTCCATCGACTTGCGGATATAGTCCTGAATTATGTCGATTATAGCCGGCATGAAGTCAAACTCGCGCCCGCTCGGCATCTGCGCCGCCCGTACCGGGAACGTGCACACCTCCAGCATCTCGTCAATGCCCTTCTCCGCATTCTTACCGCCCTTGACGACCGTCAGGAACTCAATCCCCGGCTCCGACTCCTTCCGGAACTGAGCCTTGGAGAGCAGCATGAAATAGAAGTCCGGGCTCGTCCTGTTAGCCTCGAAGTCATCGAGCGAGCAGAACTCGTAAGGCGAAACCCTCCAGAGGGAGCTTATCTCCTCCTGCAGCACGCCGTCGAACATGGGGTTGCCCGAAAGCACCACCTTCATGGTCTTCTGCGTGAAATCGCCGATTTTCATCTTTTTCGTGTTTATCTGAGCCTGCGCACAAGCCTCCTGCGCAAAGCCCGCCGACACCAGCGCCGCCGCGGCAAAAGTCACCGCCGCCGCAATAATTCTTCTCATTCTCATATTCTTTCCTCCATAAAATTTTCACCTCATATCCGCGAAACAAGGCAACGCCATACGGGAATATGACGCGCCAGAATTTATATATCTCGATCATCAGCAATAATTGTGCAGAATTTTTCTGAAGGAATTTGTATTTTGACAATGTTTCAGATGCCGACTTTCTGCATTGGGCATGGCTCAAGCAAGCATGGCATTATCCTCACTTATCAAAAAGATTCTTAGCGATGAAAAGGGGAAAATAAATCAATATTCAAAATGACAAGTTTTTCATTTTCACGGACTTTTATTTGAATCGACAGTATTATTTGCTATATTTGTATGAGATAGCAAGGACACCTTTTTCAGATTGATTTCAGATGCGGCATCATGGCGATATTGTGTGCGTCCTGTGAGTTAAAAACCATATAAGAGTTTGGCGATGAGCATAAATAAACAAGAACTGATAGGTAAGATTCATCAAATTGAAGGCTTGAGCAATGACGACAAGTCGGCTCTCATAGAACTTCTCAAGACTCATAAGAAATACGGGCTCGTCTGGGAGGACAAGCCGGAGGAAGTCGAGGAACGGCTGAGGGATGAGCTTCCTGTCTTGACTGAGGTCAAGGAACGCGCAATCATCAGTGATGATCCAGATGCCCCTAATCATATCCTCATCGAGGGCGATAATCTGGAGGCTCTGACTGCGCTTTCTTACACCCACGCCGGGAAAATAGATGTCATCTACATCGATCCACCGTACAATACGGGAAAGAAAGATTTCAAATACAACGATTCGTATGTGGATGCAGAAGACTCATTTAGACATAGCAAGTGGCTGTCTTTTATAAATAAACGCTTGACAATAGCTAAGACATTGTTGTCTGAAAAAGGAGTGTTGTTTGCTTCTATCGATGACAATGAACAGGCTCAGTTAAAATTTCTTTTGGATAGTGTTTTTGGTGCTACCAATTTTCTTGGGCAGTTAATTTTGAAAACCGCTACAGATAATAATCCATCTCAAATTAACATTGAGCATGAATATATGCTCTGTTATTGCATAAATAAAGAGTATCAAACGAACTGGAAAAGAACTAGTGCTGCTGCGAAATTAATCCAAGACAAATACGAAGAGCTCAAAAAATCATATTCCAATCCGGTTGACATCCAGAAGGAGTTGCGTAAATGGATAAAATTCAATAAGGATGCTTTGCCTCAGGTTGCACATTACAACAATGTCGATGAGATGGGGGTTTATAGCAGTTCATCAAATTCATCTAACCCTCACCCAGGAGGATATGATTTTGATATTTTTCACCCAGTGACTAAACTGCCGTGTCCTAAACCACAGAATGGATGGAGATGGCCCTATGATACATTTCAAGCTTATAATAACGCTGGTCAGGTTGAATGGGGTGTGGATCATTCTACTCAACCCCACATAAAAAAACGGCTTGAAACATCAACTGAATACTTAAGAACACTTATATATGAGGATAATCGCGGTACAACAAAAGCCTTATCTGATATGTTCAATGGTACGAAAGTATTTGATAACCCTAAACCTGTAAACGTTCTTTCAAGAATTTTTGATTTTGCATCATGTAAAACAAGTTGTTTTCTCGACTTCTTCGCCGGTTCTGGAACAACCCTCCACGCTACAATGAAACTAAACGCCGAGGATGGCGGCCATAGAAAGTGCATACTCGTAACCAACAACGAGAACCACATTTGCGAAGAGGTGACATACGAGCGCAACAAGCGAGTAATCAACGGTTACACGACTCCGAAAGGCGAAGAAGTACCAGGATTGACGGCCAATACGCTCCGCTACTATAAGACAGATTTCATCGGACGAGACCGCACAAGCAGGAATATGCGCCAGCTTGTGTATGCGGCGACCGACATGCTCTGCATCAAGGAGGACATCTACCGGGAAGTCAAGACTTTCGGAAGCCTCAAACTCAAGGCTTCTGTGTCAAGATACTTTGAGGATAATAACAGACGTATGCTTGTTATCTACAACGAATTGGCGGTTCCGGCATTTGCCGAGGAGATTTCAAAGATGAATATTGACGGGAAAGTTCTCATCTATGTATTCGCTCCCGGCAATTATGCCTATGATGATGAATTCGTTGATGTCTTGGACAAGGTTGAATTATGCGCCCTTCCGGCAGCGATATACAATGCCTATCAGAAAGTCCTGCCTAAGAGAAAGACAAAGTTCCTGGATGGCACTGTCGGTGACGGGACATCACCGGAATTGAGTGAAGACGGAGAGAGTGAGTTGAATCTGATTTTCGGGGAGGAATAGTTATGCTTAAGCAAGTTAAATATCAAGAGACGGCAGTAAACGAACTTGTCTCAAAGACAATAAAACTGCTCAATAGTGCAGGGCAGAGAAAGAAACTCGTGTTCAAGGCTCCCACGGGTTCCGGAAAGACAGTGATGGCTTCCGAGATGCTTGGTCGTCTGGTCAGTGAGCTGCCGGAACGGACAGACTGTAATTATGACAAGATCGCCCTCATCTGGATAGCTCCGAATAAACTTCACGAACAGAGCTATTTCAAAATGAAGAATTATTTCACCGAGACTCGCATCCTTCAGCCCCTCATATATGATGAACTTGATCACTCCAGCGAGGGATACATACAGCACGGGGAGATTCTGTTTGTGAACTGGGAGAGCATCAACAAGGACAATGCGGTGATGATTCGTGAGACCGAGAACTCCGCATCCCTTTATGATATCACGCGGCGCACTCAGGAAGACAATCACATCCCGATTGTGGTCGTGATTGACGAGGAGCATATGTTCGGGACGAAGAATGCCAAGAAGTGCGAGAAAGTACTTCAGAACATCAACCCGAAACTGGAAATCCGCATTTCAGCGACTCCTATCACTACCGGAGATGAGATGGTGAACGTGCTGCGTGAGGATGTCATCGCTGAGGAGATGATAAAGAGCGGTATAGTCCTGAATCCTGCCATCGATATTGCGCGTTCCGACGGGCTTACAGCTAATCAATGGCTTATAAAAGAAGCCTTGAACAAGCGGAATGAGCTTGCTGCAGCGTACAAAGAATTGGGAGCAGGCATAAACCCTCTTCTGCTCATCCAGTTGCCTAATGACTCAAGCGAGGCCAACACTGCCGAGGACAACACCATCAAGGAAGAGGTGATAGAATATCTTCGTGCGATGCATGACATCACGACGGAAAACGGAAAACTTGCTGTCTGGCTTTCAAATGAAAAGGAAAATCTCGCTAATCTTGAGGCTCCCGACAATCTGACGGAAGTGTTGCTGTTCAAGCAGGCAATCGCTTTGGGATGGGATTGTCCCCGCGCATCTGTCCTTCTTATATTCAGAAAGTTGGACAGCTTTACATTTACAATGCAGACCATAGGGAGAATACTCCGTATGCCGGAGCAGAAGTACTATTCCAAGGAGGCACTCAATATGGGATATGTCTATACTGACTTGAGTAAGGACAAGATTCAGATTGTGAAGGACGACTTGGATTATATATCAAAACTCTCGGCCAGAAGGAGACCCAACCTCAATAATGTCAAGCTGCAGTCAGTATATGTTGAGAGGAAAGGCACCGACCGTATGCGTCTCGGTACCGGTTTCAAGACAGTTCTGAAGGAACAGATGGCCAGAAGCTGGACCAAGGTCTATGAGCCTTCTCTTTTTGATCTGTTCGGTGATGACGACTCGCCGGAACCATTCTCCCTTGACAACAAGGCTCCGGACAATAGAGTTGCCGCATCGAAGTATATCAATTTCGATGTCAAAAGTATTTCGATAGACATTCCGAAAGACTTGCCCATACTGAACGAACTTGGCGTTATCGAGGTGGGCAGCAAAGTGAAGTTTGCACGTACGGAGTCCGAGCTCAAGCGAGTGTTTGATGATTTCTGTCTTAAGCAGCTGACTGAGTGGGAAAAGCACCAGAGCCTTGCTGTGTTGGAGAACGCAATCGAGGAAGCTATGGAGTCTCTTTCCGATGTGTTTGAGACGGATGTCAAGAAGATTGTACTGTACCATGGCAATAGGCCGAAATTCGTGGAGGTCATTCACGCAGCTCTGAACGCATATAAGCAGACGATGAATATGCGTCGAAAGGCTTCCGAGAGGGATTTGATTTCCTATGAATGGGAGGTCCCGGAAGAGAGAGTCTATAACGAACAGGTAAACTACGTGGATGACACTAAGAAAAATCATGCCTTGATGCCTTTCATCGCTTCACGTAATGCCTCATATCAGGAGGTGAACTTCTCGGAGTTTCTGGAACAGAATACACAATATATCGACTGGTGGTACAAGAACGGAGACAGCGGAACGATGAATTATGCCGTCCCTTATAAGAATGTCCGTGGTGAGCAGTCTCTTTTCTATGTGGATTATGTCATCCGCATGAAAAACGGGCAGATTTTCCTGTTTGACACGAAATCCCAGAACAGCGACGAGAACGCTCCCAACAAGCATAACGCCCTTTTGGAATATATGAATAGCGATGAGAACTCGGCACTCGGCCTTAAGGGTGGCGTTCTGATTTTCGACCACGAGAACTGGAAGTATTCTCCGCTACCGATTTCCGATACTGACGACCTCACCGGATGGGATTGCTTTTATCCGGAACAATATGAATAATCAACTTAACCGCACACGATTATGGCGCAAGGATTAGACCACAAGTTCCTTCATTACGGAATCAGGGAAGAGGATCTTACTCTGATAAAGAGTTTGTGCCTCGCTCATGAAATTGATTTTGACTGGCTGAGCGAGGAAATCTTAAGGAAGTATCATGCCGCGAAGGTTGACAGAATAGAAATGAGCGATTCCGACACGGAGATGATTATAAACGAGGCGATTCAGCATTTGAAATAGGGAGGGCACAGGTATGGTGATAAAGAATATCAAAATAAGGAATTACAAGACCTATCTGTCTCTTGATTTGGACTTGTCCATTTCCAAGTACAGGCCGATAATCCTGATAGGCGGCATGAACGGTGGCGGTAAGACAACCCTGTTCGAGGCTATATGCGGAGCGCTGTATGGGCTGAAGATTTCCACAAAGGAACAGTTCAGAGAACTTCTTAACAACGGTGCGGTCGGGACAGAGGCACCTGAGATATGGCTGGAACTGACATTCACTGGGCAGGTTCTCGGGCAGGAACAGACCTATATCCTGAAAAGGGGCTATAAACTGAACACTGCCGAAAAGCCTGTGGAAAGCGTGTCGTTGAATATGAACGGCAATCAATTCGTCTATGGCACGGCAATGCCAATAGCGCAGCGCACTATCGCCGAACAGCAGGTAAACAAGATCATAAAGGCTAATCTTCCGCAGGAACTGAGCAAGTATTTCCTGTTCGATGCGATGCAATCGAGCGACCTTTTGAAGGAAGGCGTGTTCTCCCAACTGATACGTGAGAACATTGAGAACGTCATGGGCTTCAATAAATATATCCAGATGAAGCGGGCTGCCGAAAAATTGCAGCAGGAATGGGCGGCAAGAAGACTGGCGGCAGAGCAAGAGGCCAAGGAATATAATGGGCTCTGTGCGAATAAGGCGGCTTTGGTCGAGAAACTTGATCAGAACGTTGCGGAGCAGGACAAGCTTTACAAGTATCTTGTAGGAATCAAGGATGACTATGATATTGCGAAGGTCGGCGCAAAAACCATTGCGGACAACTCTATAAAAATCAACAGCCTCACTGAAAATATAGAGGAGACAAAGAAGGCTGCACGCAGTTATAATGAGCAAATCAAGAGCATAGTCGATTCAATAGAGACGGATATCTTTATCCCGAAGATATTCAACAATATGGCCCTTGACTTCAATGACATCATCAGGCATAAGGATGAATTGAAGAAGAGGATGAGTGATGCCCTTTCGCTTGAGCAGATTAAGGATCTTACTGATAAGATTCTCGAATACCTGAAGCGTAAGTGCCTTTGTCCCGAACATGTTGAAGAGAAAGAAATTGTCGATTATCTGTATGACCGCCGACAACCCTCAAGCAACGTTGACAAATATTCTTACATTGATGACAACGAGCTGTCTGCCATCAAACGCATGATGACAGGCGGCGCATTCAACAGATTCCTGCAGTTGGACGAACTCAAGCACGACATAGATACACGCATCGCAACGCTCCACGATCAGGAAATGCAGCGGGACACTTTGCTCCGGCAGCAGAGCGGTGGGAATGCTGAACTCATAAAAGACTACGAGGAAAGGGAGCGGAGTCTTGAATCATTGAAACACGAGGCCGAGGACCTGAATTCTGAAATATCGAAACTTGATAAACAAATCCACAAGTACGACATTCAGGTGCAGCAGGAACCGGATGTCAAGTATGATACGTTGGTTAAGTTGAAATCATTCTTTGAAGAGGTTGCCGATAGTCTCCTTAAACGCAAGAAAGAGAAAATAGAGACTGAAATGAAAGAACAGCTCAATGAGTTGCTTATCTCGTATAAGGGATGTATATCAAGGGTTGAGCTGTCAGACAGGATGGAGCATTTCTCAATAAAGCTATATCATAAGGCCGGAAACCAGATTTCATTGAACCAGCTGAATGCGGCCTCCAAACAGATCTTCATCCAGGTGCTCCTTAAAGTACTCAGAAATCTCGGAGACTACAACCCGCCTGTCATGATTGATACGGTCATGGGCGTTCTTGATGAGGAAAGCCGTGACGCATTGATGGAACTATATTTTCCAGACTTGGCGGAACAGACAATTCTGCTTTGCACGACATCGGAAATACGGAAAGACAGCGACTATATAAAGCTTGAGCCTTTCATAGCCAAGTCTTATACATTGAAACGTGATGTTGAAAAGCAGTCAACGAATGTAGAATCCGGATATTTTGGAATCCAATTAGATAATTAAGTCATGGATATTGTATTAGACAACCTGCGTCAGGCGGAAGGAATCATTGATGACATAACGCCATTGAAGAATCTGTTGGAGTCAAAATTCAATTTGACAAAGCAAATTGACGGATGCAATCCTTATCTTTTCCCGCTGAACAAGGTGATGAGGATATGCCTTCTTGTGGGGCTGAATCTTCCGGAAAAAAGGAAGGTTGAAGACATTGAGCAGGAATCCCTTTCAAAGAACAGCCAGCGTCTTGTCGCGACTTTCTTCACGGCCAGAGACCTGAAGCCTTTGTTCTCGGCCCTCATCAAAATGAGGTATAAGGATCTTGGACTTGATTTGAAGGATATGACGGTCGTCTCGAAGATTGTTGCCGCTAAAATGCACAGAGGACTTAAGTACTTGATGAGCGACGACAACTTAAATGCATTCCTGTTTGCAGAAAGTGACAGGAAGTGCGCATCTACGAGCATTCCTGTTTTGGATTTGGTTATCGGTGAATACGGTGATGGAATAGAGGCCAAACTCAACATAAACGGGCGTTCTGTAAGCAATGCACAGGTGATTATTGCCGGGACGACAGGCTCAGGCAAGACGAACCTTCTTGCGGTTATCATCGAACAGTTCCGCAGTCTTTCCGTCGAAAGCCCTTATCCGGTCAATTTCCTCTTGTTTGACTATAAAGGTGAGTTCTCTGACCCCACCAACAGTCATTGGCTTCAGCACTTTGAAGTTGACCGGTCAAGCATCCTTGACCCTGTAAAGAATCCTCTCCCATTCACTCCTTTCAAGGATTTCAGCGGCCGCCCGATAAACGAGATCAACTTGTATTCGACGGAGATGGCGAACGCCTTGTGTGCTATAGACAAGGCGAGCATCAGCGCCAACATGAGCAATCGCCTCAGCGAAGCCATTGTGGACGCATACAAGAAAACCAATGGCCGCCCTATCACTTTCAATGAAATGCTGAACCAGTATCGCTGCAAGATGGTCAATGCGGACAAGGATGACAGCATTTCCTCTGTCCTCAAACAGCTCGTTCGTAACAATCTGTTTGAGACGGAAGATAAGATTGACCTTGTCAACGGATGCTACATTGTCAAGATGGACAGCTTCCCTAAGGATGGTGTCATCGCCAAAGCAATAGTCTATTTCGTAATCTCGAAACTGAACAACATATATGAGAAGTTGGAAAAGCAGGCCGTAAATGACGAGTGTGTGCAGATCAGGCATTTCACAATCATAGATGAGGCTCACTATATGCTTGACTTTGACAATCAACCTTTAAGGAATCTTATCGCTGTCGGTCGAAACAAGGGGCTGAGCATCATCCTGGCGACTCAGAATATGGACAGTTTCAAGAGTAAGCATTTTGATTTCTATGCCAACGCTCAATATCCTCTCATTATGAAGCAGCAGAGCATAAATGACTCCGTTATCAAGGATATTTTCGGAGTGACAGGCAAGGACTTCAATGACATAAAGGCTGAAATCGCCTCACTCCAGAAAGGTGAACTCATCATCAAGGATGACACTATGGCCCTGCTCGGCATTTCCGGCAAGAACTATAAGAAGATAAAGGTTACGCATTTGATATAATGCTTTATCCTTTAGTTAAAAAGTGATGCTTTAACATTTTTTTAGATAAGGAGTTCTTTATGAGTACCATAGCACATATCTATATTGATGAAAATGGGAATGCTGATTTAGATGTCTCAAAATCGGGAGTTCCACCATATTTTATCTATGCTGCTGTTATTATATCTGATACCGAAATTGAAAAAGCTAGAACTATCCATCAATCAATATTAAAGGCTAATTTTCAGAATAGTTTTATTAAGTCTGCCCATATAGGCAATGATAAGTCTGGATTTGCAAAATATGTTGACTCATTCTCAAGATTGAATGAATTAAAACATCATGTGGTGGCATTGGTTGTTGACAAGGCAAAGATTTCCAAAACTTCTGGACTATCTTTCAAACCTGTGTTTATAAAGTATTTTCAACGATTACTATCAAAAACTTTTCTGAATAATTTTCAGGAATTCCATATTATCGCTGATAGTACTGGCTCGCAAGAATTTAAAGAATCGTTAGAGCGATATTTAGCTGAAAAAGGTGGCATTGAACCAACTTTATTCTCCAATAATACATTTGAATTAGCTGAGGACACGAAAGATGAAGTTTTGATTCAGTTTGCTGATTTATACGCAGGTGCATTGGGACGCTATTATTGTAACTGCACTGAAGAGAATAGAGCAAAAACAATTCATGACATTATCAAATCTCGCATCACTATTGAATGGTATCCAGATAATTGTGTGTCTGCTATTGTCGCAACCGATAGCTTTAGTTCATCTTTTGATGTAAACTTATTGTCATTGTCTAGAAAAACAGCAGAAGAGTATATCGACAGTCATCCGGATGATTTGTGTAATAATGAAATGTTGCGATATCTTCTTCAAGAATCTCATATCAGACCAATGCGACACATTTCGTCCAAGGAAATTAAAGCTTTCTTGAATGGGAAAAACATTGAAATTGGTGATCCTATTGAAAAAATTTCTGCTCTTCGTGATGAAGGTGTCGTGATAATTAGCCCTATTGGTAAAAAAGGTTATAAATTTCCTACCTCAAAACAAGAATTGGCAGAGTTCTATAATCGTTTAAGCAGCAATATTGTTCCACAGTTACGACGTGGTTATAAATTGAGTAAGGTATTATCTGTTCGTGGATATGATCAATATAATGTGTTAAATGAGGACGAATTTAAAGTTCTCAGAAGTCTGAGCGACATAGTGAATAAACAGAGTTAACTTCGAGCAAGTATCGGTCAATGCAAATAAAGAATAATTAATGAAAGTTAATAAAACATACAGAGCTTTATTAGATAAGTCAATTGATAGTATGCTGTCGGCAATTGAAATATATAATAAGCCTAACTTTAATTACAGAGAGGAAACTTTTGCGGTCCTTGCAATCAACTCTTGGGAACTATTATTGAAAGCTTATTTATTGAAGCTTAATAGGTATGTTATAAAATCATTATATGTTTTGGAACCGCTCCTTAAAAAAGATGGCAATAAGCATAAGACTCGTAAGAAACCAAAGGTCAACCGCTGTGGAAATCCTATGTCGATTTCAATAGTTGAAGCATTGAAGAAACTTGAAGACAAGGGGAAACTTCCACAAAACCTAAAAGCAAATATTGAAGCATTGATTGAACTTCGGGATAATTCGATACATTTTGTTAATGTTAATTCTATATCTCATCAGCTTCAGGAGTTGGGCTTCGCTTGTATAAACAATTATATTTCAGTGATTAAGAATTGGAATCTTGAAATAGATATAAGCCGATATAACCTCTATTTGATGCCGTTAGCTTATATTGGAGAGACAACCACGGTGAAATCCGTCATAACTGCTGATAATAATAGGTATATAGAATTTGTTAGGAAACTCCTTTCTGAACAGGATAAGGAAGATCAAGATTATGGCATAGCAATATCTATAGGTATCAAAACAATGAAAGAAAACACCTTTGATAGTATCGGTGTACATTATGAAAATAACGGAATACCAGTAACATTAACAGAAGAAGATATACTTAAACGATTCCCGTGGACTTATAAAACAATGGTGGCGAAGTGTAGGGAACGCTATTCTGATTTTAAGCAGGATAAGAAATTTAATACACTTGTGTCGCGGATTAAAACAAATGATAAACTGAGTAAAAGGAGGGATTTCTACCCAAATAATAAAAAGACTCCGACGACTTTCTATTATAGTACCAATACCCTCCAGGAGTTTGATCATCACTATAAAAAGAAAAATTAAATGCTAAGCGAAAGTCAGAACATAGAATATAAAGAGACTTGGCGAGATGAGTATCTGAAATGGATATGTGGTTTTGCCAACGCTCAGGGTGGACGTATCTACATAGGCGTGAATGACGATAAGAAGGTGATAGGTCTGTCAAATGCCAAGAAATTGATGGAGGACATTCCCAATAAGATTGTCAACTATCTTGGCGTGGTGGAGGATGTCAATCTGCTTACAGAGGACGGCAAGGAATATATAGAAATAGTGGTTTCTCCAAGCAATGTACCTATTGCGTACAAAGGGGCATACCATTATCGCAGCGGTTCTACAAAGCAGGAACTGAGTGGTCTCGCCTTGCAGCATTTCATAATGGAGAAGATGGGGCATTCGTGGGATGATATTCCTGTATATGGAGCTACCATTGATGATATTGACCGCAGCGCCATTGACTATTTCCTAAAATGCAGCATTAAGGCAGGGCGTATGGATGAGGACGGCATAGATGCCTCTACGGAAGATGTGTTGCGTAACCTTGGGCTTTTAACTAAAGATGGCGAGCTGAAAAATGCGGCCATATTGCTTTTCGGGAAGCATGTAGGGATGTTCTTTCCTTCGGCCATATTTAAGATAGGACGTTTCCACACTGATGAAAGCGACTTGATAGTGCAGGATATGCTTGAGGGCAACATCATCCAAATGGCAAGTCGTGTTGTTGACACACTTCGCAGCAAATATCTGCTTTCTCCCATCCATTATGAGGGATTGCAGCGTGTGGAGGAATTAGAAATACCAGAGAAGGCTTTGCGTGAACTGATATACAACAGCCTGGCTCATAAGGATTATACTGGTCCGGCCATACAGATGCGAGTGTATGACCACAACATAGAATTGTGGAACTATGGCCTGCTGCCCAAGGAATTGACCCCTGCCGACTTGATGAAAAAGCACTCTTCTTTCCCTCGCAACCACAATATTGCCAACGCATTCTACAAGGCTGGTTTCGTGGAGACATGGGGGCGTGGTTTCAAGAAAATAAAAGAAGAGTTTGAGCGCGTTGATCTTCCTTTGCCGACAATCGAGGAGAATTGTGGCGGCGTAATGGTTACCATTCGACGTAAGACTATGGACGAAGTCATTGATGAACGTGATGGTAATGGCGGAGGCATTGTCGATGTAAATGTCGGAAACATGTCGGAAACAAATGTCGGAAACATCACAGCAGTAGAACTTTCTGACAGACAACGTCTTATCATTTCTGTAATTAAGGCAAATCCAAACATTACCGGAAAGGCTATGTCGGAAACTTTGTCGGTAACACAACGCACTGTCGAGCGAGATTTGGCGGTACTACAGAAAGCGGGGATAATAAGACATGAGGGCAAAGTGAATGCCGGCATTTGGGTAGTGCTTGAAAACGCAAAAGTGTAAAGATGCTGACAGTCTGTATCATATTATCGTTCATTGTCGTGATTCTTGTTCCGGTCATCGTCGTGAACTATGCAAAATCCGATAAAGTGTTCTCGGAAATAAAATGATTCGTAAATGTATTAAAAGAACAGTAATATAAAG
>DJPQ01000111.1 GCA_002439805.1 Bacteroidales bacterium UBA6408 | reverse complement strand
ATGTTTGGGACAGCAATAAGCGGGACAGCCATATAAATCTCGTGATATGCGGCTCCATATATTCAAAGATGAAGAAAATTTTTGATGACAAGGATGAGCCCCTTTATGGCAGAGCCACTGCACGCTTTAAAATCAGACCATTTTCGATAAGTACAATGAAGGAAATCCTAAAGGATTATAACCCTCGTTATACGCCGGATGACCTGCTGGCACTTTATATGATAACAGGTGGAGTTGCCAAGTATGTCGAGCTGCTTGTCGATCAGGACGCCGTCACGAAGGATGCTATCGTGAATGCCACGGTTTCAATGGGGTCGTATTTTATTGACGAAGGACGTGAAATGCTTTCCGACGAGTTTGGCAAGGACTACGGCAATTATTTCTCTATCCTTTCGGCCATAGCGGCCGGGCATACTTCCAGAGGCGACATAAAGAGTTATGTGGGATTTGAAACAGGAGGTTTTCTGGATCGTCTGGAGGTTGATTACAGCATTGTTTCCAAGCGCAAGCCATATCTGGCCGGCGACAAGACGCGTAATGTTCGGTACGGCATTTCTGATAATTTCCTTACATTCTGGTTCCGTTTCATATATAAGTACAGGAGTGCGGTGGAAATCGGAAATATGGAGTTTGTCAGAGGAAAGATATTCTCGGACTACGACACTTTTTCAGGACAGTGTCTGGAAGCCTATTTTCGCCAGAAATTTATGGAAACCGGAAAATATAACATTGTGACGAATTATTGGGAGTCCGGCAAAAACGGACAGCCGGGAGAAAACAATGAAATAGACCTTGTCGCGGTAGATGAAAATGATAAGGAAATATTCATTGCCGAATGCAAGCGAAATCCAGCCAAAGTGAATCTGACGCTTCTGAAGGAGAAGGCCGCGGCAATTGTCTCACATCACCGGAATTGGAAAATTGAGTACGGCGGCCTGTCACTTCTTGATATGTGACAGCACGAAACAGTGCTGCGCCTGAAGCCGGCCGTGGCATTTTAAAAGTAACGGAACACCTCAATGAGACAATCCTCTTTGCTGAGGTCATTGGGGTTTGTTCCGGGGAGGCCTTCCGGGACGGGTGTGCCGAGGCGGCTGAAGAGCTCCTGCCAGAATTGCGGGAGCGTTCCGTCGGGAGACCTGAAATTCATCGGCTTTGCCGGGAATATGTGTCTGCCAAGGCTGTCGAGGTATGATTCATAGACAAGTTCGGAGCAGTAGAGCCTTCCGTTGGACGGAAGATAGGCCCAGTCGTAGGGGAGTCCGAGCATTGATTCCGCGCGCCTGACTGCGGCGGCTGAATCAAAACTCCCGTTTATGCGCATCACCACGACTCCCGGCTTTCCGCCGACGGCCGCCTGCCCGGAAAGGAACTCTTCGAGGGCAGTTCGCACAACGGCTCCCTTTTTCGCTGACGCTTCAATTACCGTAGGCTTCCCGTCCATGCGGCTGAAAATCGCGACATGATCGAAGCTCAGTGAGTCCTCCCGGGCCGTCGCAGAGGAGATTGCCCCGCTCATCTCCGAAGTCCCGGCGATGCAGAACATCAGGTCGCCGTCTTCCGGGACGAAGTTCTTCACGCCGCACGAAATCTGGAGAACGGCAGCAATAAGACTCAGCAAGATGTTTCTTGCTGCCATCAGGCGGCAGTTTCTTTCTCCCTGCTGCAAGTAAAGTGTTTTTTGCAGTTTCACGGCGCTCACGTTTCGTGTGATAATTATTGCACTTGTGATTATCAAACTTTTGATAAATCTTGTGCGTTTGTTTGGCCGGGCTAATTTCCGGCAACGGCCTCAAGCAGCCGCGCGAACTGGTCCGGGCAGGATGTTCCCTTGCCGCCGCACTCGATTCCGCGAAGCCTTGCCGCGGCCTCGGTTGCCTTCATCCCTTTGACAAGAGCACCGATTCCCTTGAGGTTGCCGTTGCATCCGTACTGAAATTCCACATTTTCAATGACATCTCCTTTCATCGTCAGTTCGATGAGCCTGGAGCATACTCCTTCGGGAACGGCAACCACAGTGCGTACGTCCCCGTCTTTCGTGTCTGATATTATTTTCATTTGTTCGTATTTCATACGCCACTTTTCTGCGCTCGGCAGTCTCAAATTCATTTGGACTGTTCTCGCTTATCGAAAAGGTTCAATTTTCAATTGCCACTTTTCTGCGCTCGGCATAGCTCAAGCAAGCTTGGCTCTGCTCTCGCTTATCGAAAAGGTTCTTTGCCTTCACCTTCATTATAAGGAATATAACGCCCGGCAATATCCCGCACACCCAAAGGAAAACCTCGAAGACTACAGACCCCGCCCCGGTCTTGACCGGAATCTGCTTCTCAATTACGTTCACGTCCCGTCCGGCCTCGTTCACCACCGGATTCATCTCGTCCAATTCGTTTGCCATATTCTTGATTTTTAATGTTTTCTCAGCTCGTTGATTCTACCGCAAAGATTCTTTGTTGGAAATGAATTGCACTGCAAATCTAATGATTTTTTCAGAAAAATGCATCTCACTTCATTTTCCGGAAAATTAGTCTTATCTTCGCGGTGTGTGAAATACGGACAACTATGAATGAGTTTTTTGCAAAATCGCCTGGCGGACATCGCCCGAAGCGGAAGAAGATAGTGATCCTGTCCGGCGCCGGAATCAGTGCCGAAAGCGGGGTCTCCACATTCAGGGACAGCGACGGACTTTGGGAAAATCATGACGTCATGGAAGTTGCATCAGTGCTCGGCTGGAAAAAGAATCCGGGGCTTGTTCTTGAATTTTACAACGGGCTCCGCGCCCAGCTTGAGAGAGTCCGGCCGAATCAGGCACATATAGACATCGCCGCTCTGGAGAAGGACTACGATGTAGTCATTGTCACTCAGAATGTTGACAATCTTCACGAGAGAGCCGGCAGCGGCAGGGTGATTCACCTGCACGGCGAGCTGACCAAGGTGCGCCCCGAGGACTCATGCACGGAGGCGGACGGATATGACGAGTCGCGGGTGAAGGATGTCGGATACTCTGCCGTTCACCTTGGGGATGTTGACGATCGCGGTGTCCAGTACCGGCCGCACATCGTGTTCTTCGGCGAGGGGGTTCCGAAAATCGACGACGCGCTCACGGAAATCGCGGACGCGGATTACCTGGTTATAGTCGGGACATCGCTGGTGGTTCAGCCCGCCGCAAGTCTCTGGCGATATGCCCCGGCCGGCTGCCCGGTGTTCGTCGTTGATCCCAAGGACACCCCGATTGACGGAGCGAAAGGCATCGTGCACATCAAGGAAAAGGCCACGACCGGAGTCGCACGAGCCATTGAAATGATCAGAGTAGCCGATAGATAAAAAACAGAGTATTCATTCCAAAATTAGAAAAATGCTCTGTTTTTGCTTTTGTCAACGAATGCGAGGCACTTATTATTATACTGAAAAAATGCCGAAGATTTCAATTTTTATTCGGCGTATTTTGCCGAAAACCTCAATATTGTGTAGAATTCTTCCGCTGTTGAAGTCATCCGCAGTTAATATTTTCAAAACTATTTTCTTCATGCCCATGTCCGAACATTGAACAAAAAACACTACCTTCGCAGAGCATTTTTAAGTATTGAGTTATGCGACATTACAATTTGGGGTTCATT
Source organism: Bacteroidales bacterium UBA6408 (assembly GCA_002439805.1). Taxonomy (GTDB): domain Bacteria; phylum Bacteroidota; class Bacteroidia; order Bacteroidales; family UBA932; genus Cryptobacteroides. The sequence goes on along the minus strand of DJPQ01000111.1, from coordinate 1 downwards.
T
>DJPQ01000052.1:12750-12905 GCA_002439805.1 Bacteroidales bacterium UBA6408 | reverse complement strand
CCGACATTCTCAGCATGCTTCGGCGCGGCATTCCTTTCACTCCACCCGACAAAGTACGGCGAGGAGCTCGTGAAGAGGATGAAGGCTGCCGGCGCGAAGGCATACCTTGTGAACACGGGATGGAACGGCACGGGCAAGCGTATCTCTATCCGCGA
>DJPQ01000052.1:12575-12712 GCA_002439805.1 Bacteroidales bacterium UBA6408 | reverse complement strand
CGCGGCATCATCGACGCAATCCTCGACGGTTCAATCGAGAAGGCTCCTACCAAGAAGATTCCGTTCTTCGACTTCGAGGTTCCGACCGAGCTTCCTGGAGTTGACCCTAAGATTCTCGACCCTCGTGACACCTACGC
>DJPQ01000052.1:481-12528 GCA_002439805.1 Bacteroidales bacterium UBA6408 | reverse complement strand
AGAAGGCTAAGGATCTGGCTGCACGCTTCCAGAAGAACTTCGAGAAGTTCACGACGAACGAACTTGGAAAATCCCTTGTCGCTGCTGGTCCGAAGTTGTAGGCATCCCCTCTATTTCAGGTAATTGCCTGAGATACTTCTTGAAATTTTAAGGTTTCAATATTGGGTTGGTTAAGATTTCTTCTTAGCCAACCTTTTTTGTTGTAATTTACTGCGATAGAGTCCGTTTGTCCGGCAGTCCCGGAAGTGGACAGAAGCAGAATGCCTACAAAACTATAAGTCCGGAGGGAGAGGTGCGGGGAAGGGGGCGGATGGAGGTCTTTCGGGATTGTGCGGAGAGGTTCTCCTCGGAAAGGGCGTCAATGACAGCGCTCGTGGCCTCGAAGGCGAGACGCGGGGTGTTGTTATTCTCGCTGAGGTGACAGAGGAAGAGGTTGCGGAGACCGGGGTGCCAGAAGCGGCGGACGGCGGAGGCGCATTCGTCGTTGGATAGATGACCGTGACCGTTCATTATGCGCATCTTCAGTTCGTGGGGGTAGGGTCCGGACATCAGCATATCCATATCGTAGTTGGACTCGAAGACCACCGTGTCGGACTCCCCGGCAAAGGCCACGGCCTCGTCGGTCACGCGCCCGGCATCGGTCATTATGAAGAACCGGTAAAAGCCCATGTCAGTTCCTGCCTTGGGATGCACGGCCGGAACAGAATCCGGGGCAGGTTCGCCGGCGGCAAAAGGGGCGTCGCGCAGCGGAATCCTCACCGCATAGCCGACGGTCTGCGTCGCGTCGTGAGGGACGATGAAATAACGCACAGAAAAGCCGCAGATGTCGTTCCATTCATCGGGAAGCAGGCCGAGGACAGTCGCGCCGAGATTTGCCAGCTTCATGGTGCGTCCCAGAAGTGCCTCGGCAAGAACTTCGGAGGTCCAGACGGGCTTGCAGAGTTTCTTGCAGTATGACGCAAGGCTTCGGACATGGTCCATGTGGTCGTGAGTGACGAGGATGGCCCCGAAGTCGTCGGTTGAGAGGCCGTTGTCCGCGAGCAGGGCACGCAGACGCCTGATGCTCACTCCGGCGTCAATGAGTAGTCCCCCGAGACAGCGCTCACCGTCGAAACGACCGAGAAAATAGCAGTTGCCGCTGCTGCCGCTCGAAAGGCTCAGAAATTTCACTTCAACCATATATTCCCCTCCACAGACACTCCTTCCGCAACATACGGAAACACCCTCAATAAACAGCCTGCTTTCATCATCTCCGTACCGTCATCAATTCTTGTCATCCTCACAGAATTTCTTTATAACCCCATAGGCATCCTCAACTCCGAGCTCTCCCGCACGCGAAAGGTCAATGCAGCCCTTCTCCTTATCCTTGAGATAAATCTGGACAAGCCCGCGGTTGAAATAGGCGTCGCCGAGATAAGGGAATGCGGAAATAGCCTTCGTGTAGTTCTCTATCGCCTTCACGAAATCCGACGATAGACAATAGAGGTTCGCGAGGTTATATAATATATATGGTATATCCCCAACAATCCTGTCGGCCTCGACAAGGTCGGCGATGGCCTCGGAGTAGTCGTAGCTGCGAGTCACACGATCCTTCACCCTTGCCCTGGTGTTGCCGGAATCATCCATAGAGAGCGACTGGACATTGCTTTCGATGCTGGAGATGAACTCAATCATGTCCGCACGGAGCACGCCCCGGTTCATGTAGTAGAACGCCCGGTAGAGAGCCTCGACGTCAGTTGACGGAGCGGCGGCGAGGGCGTTGTCGTAGTGGGTCTGCGCAAGGTTGTACTGCCTGTCGCGGCTGTCGGCAAGAGCCTTGAGAAATTCCTGCTGCGCGGCTGAAAGGCCGTCGGAGCGGAGTCGCGTGAAGTCTCCGGAACATTTCACCGCGCCCGTGTTGTCAATCGTCACTCCGACCGGAAGGCTGTTCTCAAAGCGCTGGAGGAGCGGATTCTCATAGACGTGGGAGGTTATGTAGTCGCGCTCGTCACGGGAATCCGTCGGCACGAAACGGAACATCGGCCGCAGCTTGATGTCGACGTCGCGGTGCTGAAGCATCTCGTCGTTGAAGTCCTTCTTCGCGAAGTCGGCGTCAAAGGCGAGCAGCGAGCTGTATTTCTTCGTGGTGTCGGCGAGCGAGCCCTCGTCGGTGACGTTCTTCGCCCGGTATTCCGCGACCTTGCGCTGCGCAGTCTGCCAGTCGGCCTTCGATTCCTTCTGCATTCCGAGCAGATTCTTGACATACGAGCGGTTCATGTAGGCCTTGGCAAAGTCCGGATAGAGTTCAATAGCCCTGTCGTAGTCTTCAAGGGCATCGCGGTACATTCCGAGTTCAATGAGGACGGAAGCCCTGTTGAAATGTGCGAGGACATTGTCGGGATTGATGTTCAGCACTCTGTCGAGATCTTCGAGAGCTCCCTCATAGTCGCCAAGCTGCGCCATAATCAGTCCTCTGTTGTAGAGTGTCAGCGCATTGCCGGGCTCGTCCCTGAGCACGCGGTTGAGATCCGCCATGGCCTCGCGGTATTTCTGCTGCTCGTAGTACATCAGGGCGCGGTTGAAATAGGCGAAGGTGTTCGACGTGTCTATCGCGATTGCCTTGTCCATGTCCTCAACCGCAAGGTCCATCCTGTTCTGCGCGGCGTATAGCCGCCCCCTGCGGACATAGCCCTCGGGGTCGAAGCGGTCGAGGCGGATTGCCTTGTTGTAGTCGGTCATGGCCTTGAGGGTGTCGCCGAGGAAGAGGTAGGACGCGCCCCGGTTGAGGTAGGCGGAAGGGTCCTTGGGCTCCTTGCGTATGTAGCGGTCGAAGTCTTTCACCGCGCTGTCGAAGCGCTGCGAGAGAAAGTAGGTCACGCCCCGGCTGAAGTATAGCCCGGAGTAGCCTGGACGGAGCTCAAGAGCCTTGTTTATGTCCCGGAGCGCCGCGTCATAGTCCCCCGTGCGGCTCTCGGTTATGCCCCGGTAGTGATAGCCGGAGGTGAAGACCGGGTTGATGCGCACGGCGGCGTTGAAATCCTGCTTCGCACCCCGGAAATCTCCGAGGTTGTACTTGGCTATGCCCCGGAAGAAATAGTTCTCGTAGTCCGTGGTGTCGAGGCGGGCGAGGACGTTGAAGTTCTCTATTGCCTGCGAGAACTTGCCTTCGGAGAGCGCGACACGACCCCGGTACATGAAGCCGTCCCTGTCATACTGGGCAAAAGCCGGAAGCACCGCAGCCCTGAGAAGAAGGGCCGCAGTCATGAACAATGTCAAATAAAATGTCTTTACCGGTTTGCTCATCGCAAAAAAATCACTACTTTTGGCGGCATTTTGTACAAATCATCGCTTGTGCCCGAATAATCCGGCTTCAAGACGGCGAATCCGGCACAATTTTGCAAAGATAATCATTTATTGTTTCAGAAATATATGCCTGTCTGGACAAATAATATAAAAATTTCGGGAATATCCGTCCCTGCACTGCTGAAATTCCTGTCATGCCTCGTCGCCTCCGCCGGTCTTCTATGCCTGTGCAGTTCTGCGGCGGCGCAGCGCTACCCGGCAAGGAATGTGGTCTGGGAGGCAAAGCTGCAGCGTCAGGTGGCCTTTCTCGCGGACAGTCTCTGCGACGGAAGGGCGACAGGAACAAGGGGCGGGGCCGAGGCGGCGTTCTTCATCGAGCGGCGTTTCAGGGAAGCGGGACTGGAGCCCATAGGAGGAAGCGGCGAGAGACAGGGGTATGTGCAGTCATTCAGGACGGAGAGCGGCGCCGTCGGACACAATGTCGTGGGATTCATGAACGGGTCGAAGAAAATCCATGAGAATGAATATGTCATCGTCGGAGCGCACTTTGACCATCTCGGCAATTTCGGAGGCAAGATGTACCCCGGAGCCGATGACAACGCTTCGGGAGCGGTGGCGGCGATAAGCCTCGCGGAGATGTTCAGGATGTCGAAAATCATCGGCAAGGCATACTTCAAGAACATCATTTTCGTCGCCTTCGACGCGAAGGAAAAGGGCATGGCCGGCTCGGCGGCGTTCTGGGAGGCGCTTGAGAACGGATGCTTCCGCGACCCCGCTACAGGAAAGACCATCTGGCCGGAGATGATAAGGCTCGCGGTAAACATCGACCAGATAGGATGCTCGCTCTCCCCTCTCCCGTCCGGACGCGAGGACTATCTGCTCGCCGTTGACGGAGGCACGCTCGGAAGCCGTGAAAGCGAGCTTCTCGACTGGTGCAACCGCATTTTCGAGACGAACCTCGAACTCTGCCACAGCTACTACGGCAGCGAGAACTTCACCAAGGTCTTCTTCAAAATCACCGACCAGCACGTCTTCGCCCGCCACGGCATCCCTTCAGTTCTCTTCACCTCCGGCATCACGATGAACAACTACAAGCCCCGCGACACCGCCGAAACCCTAAACTACGAGGTCCTTAAACGCCGCATCTGGCTCATCTGGCACTGGATTGAGTATCAGCTTTACTAAGTAGCGGATGTATCGCACGTGTTTGCCGTACTCCGGCCAAACCAATTCAGCCTTATCGCCCCATTGACCAGTTCCACATAGACGACAACCACCCAACCGTGGTCGGTATCGTATTTCTTGCAGGCGTTGACCTTCATCTTCATTTCACTGTCCTCCACGGTGACGGTGACTTTCTCGAAGTCCATATCGCACTTGGCGATTTCGACCGAGGGTAATGATCTTTTTCATCGCATGACATTTTTGATAATTGGTTCACTGTTTATTAAGTACATAGAGGTTAAGGGACTTGCCGTCCAGAAACCTGCGATGCTTTTTTTTCTTCGGGCTCTGCCACAAGGGAGAATCCACACTTGCGTGCGACACCCAATGATGGCAGGTTTTCGGGTAAAATCTCAAGAGTGACACGCTTAATCGTCTCGTTTTGAAATAGGTGATTACAGACAACTTTTACAGCCTCAGTCATATAACCCTGTCTGCGATAATCTTTTGACATGGCATATCCCAACTCTCGGTCATCTTGCATTCCGATTGCTGCAGGAAGCTTTATTTGGACATAGCCGACAACGTCATCAGAACCCTTCTTGAGTAGGCCATACAGAAGTATGTCATCGCCTTCATTACCCCAATTAATATACTCAATTGCTTCATCAAGGTTATGGCAGCAGAAATCATCTGACCACCAGGCGGTTTCCCTGTCTCCAATAGTATTAAGCAACGCTTTCACATCGTTCTCTTCCAACGCTCTGAGGACAAGACGCTCAGTAACAAGTGTTTCAATGGAGTTATTGTGTTGGGTATTATTCATTATTCTTCTTTTTCTTTATTACAATCCTTCTTGTCAGTTTTACCCTCGGTTTAATTTCCTTGCGGCAATCCGGGCAGAGGGTGAGCCGGTAACCTTCCAAGTTGGTGGTTATGCCTTCTGTGGCGCCGCAGCGTTCGCAGGTATGCCAGGAGGCCTCGATGGCCTCATCTATGAGCTGCCTAATATCCTCTGGAGCGTTGTGGTGGTAAATACGGAGGCCACCGAACTTCTGTTTGATCTGACTAACCTCGATGAATGTATCCGGATGGGCTACATTGTAGGAATCGATGGCCGATGCGATTTTCTCAATCATCTGCCACCATCCTTTTCCGCATTCCCAGGACATATCTGAGACTTTCCGGTTCATCTCAGCTTGGTCTTGTTTTTATAGGGCCAAAGGGCCTCGACCGCCATCATGGTGCGCCCGATGAAGTGGCCCTTCGGTGCAAGGGTCGGTTCTCCTGTCTGCTCCTGATAGACCGGGATGCCATAGGTATCCTTGAACTGTCTATCGAAGTCACAAGTTTGCTTACGGTGCAGCAGTTCCTCAAAAATCTGGATGCGGCCGGGCCAGTAGATGGCGTTCAGCAGGACCAGGTCGGACATCGATTCAGGGTCGAAGTCGAAGAGCCACTCGCGCATCTTGTCGGATTCAAAGAAGATGGTCCCGTACGTGGCTCCGCGACTAAAGAGTCGGAGAGTCGCCTCGTCCAGCGGATGCCAGCCTTCTTTGATGGTGTGGGAGAAGCGGTCAAGCTCGACGTAGGTGGTGATACGGAGCTTGACGCTCATAAGCTCGATGCCATCGAGGAAGCTGATTTCGAAAAGGCCGGGCTCCGTTTCGATGACCATCTCGTTTTCGCGGTCGGAAAGGACTCTGCGGGCCACTTCAAGGCAGCCAGTGCCAGCCTCGAAGGGAATTTCGGCACCGTCGTGGACGGACTTGCTGAAGCTGCTGAAGGGCAGGTCCCATTCCACCGGATTGACGCTGGTGACGCCGTTCAGGAAGAGCAAGTAAGAATCGGGAAGGAAACTGTATCCAGGACTGACCACGATGCGGGCGCTGCGCATCTTCGCGGTCAACTCCTGAAGGAGGATGATCAGGCACTCGCGGCCGGGGTCGGCATCCAGCCAGTCCAGTTCCTCGGTGATGCGGGCCTGGAGAGCTTCAATGGTGACCGGAGCATAGTTGGTAGTTTTGGTACTCTCAAGAGAGCGGTTGAGTGTTTGTAAGAGTTTTTTATTCATATTTGGAAGTTACAAGTTATCAATACGAAGTCGCATTTTAAAAAGCCTCGATTTTTGGTCCGAATCGGCACTTACCGAAAAAAAGTTTTCAATATCGGCATTGTGAGCACCTCTGTCGCGCTCGCAAAAATGCCAGCAATTTTCTACCTTTGTAAAAACAGTTTTATATGCCCCTGAAACTCTATCTCGACAAGCGTCAGAACAAGCACAAAGAATCCCCTATCAGGGTTGTCTGGTCTTTCAACGGAGACCGGTATCAGACCACGATGGGGTTCAGCATCCCTCCGGAGGCGTGGGATGAGAAGGAGTCCCGCGTAACACCTGCCGCGTACAACCACAAGAATACACCATCCTCCACCATCAATGCCTTTATCGTTGCTATGGAGAAAGCGGTGAACCGGCTGGAGAACTACGCTCGCACCCAGAACACCATGCTCACCAAGCCAATCGTCAAAAAGATTGTGGCCGACGTGATTGCCGGCGGCGGCGAATACCCCTACGAGCAGGAGAAGGTCTGGAGAAAGATGCTGAGTGAGCGGTATATGACCAAAGAACGTTATTTCCAGCACTTCCGCGGCGGCAAATACAAACTCATCGGCTTTGGTAAAGATTCCGATACGCTGGAGGATGTGGTCATCTATCAGGCGCTGTACGGTGCCGGACAGATTTGGGTACGTCCATACAACATCTTCTTTGGCAAGGCAACGGACGAGAATGGGAATGAGGTGGAAAGGTTTAAGGAAATAAAGTTATAGTTATTCGACACACGATATGGCTGAAAATACCACAAAAAAAGAGCGTAAGGATTCTTTCCGCAGCATTACCAATTCCTTCGCGAAGGCGGTAAAGGCACATCCGGTCTATAAAGAATTCTATCTCAAACACAAGGATAAAGTAATTGTCGGAATCCGGGACAACTACGTGAATCTATACTACAACTGCGACAGTATTGCAAGATTCTCAGATACAGGAAAACGAGTTAGCGCAAAGATTGACCCTTATTATCTTGACGAATCTCGAACCTCTCATGTGATGACGATTGACCCCGCTGAGTATGATTTGACATCGGCTTTTCGTACAATCACTGAAAGGAGCGATAAACGTGAAAAGAGAGAGAAACAGTCACAGGAAAGGCTCTATATAGCCAACAATAACAATGATTCATCCAACTGGTTCTGTATCGATGTCGAGTATACTCGTTCTGTGGCGACAAAAGACAAGGCAGAACCATGGAGATTCGACATTATTGCTGTATCTAAGTCGCTGCCCCATAGGGTGGCTCTGATTGAACTGAAATACGGTTCTGGTGCCATTGGCGGGACGAGTGGCATTACAAAGCATATTAAAGACTACTATAACTTCCATAGCAACGGCTCATACGGCATACTGCTCCCTGAACTCATTTCAATCATAAAGGGTATTAATTTGATGGGAGTTGCAATCCCCGATAGTATTTCAAAGCATCTTGGGAAAGAGGACTTCAGCAAATGCCCAGAGTATTATTTCATTACATTAGACAATAATCCTGATGAGAGTGGCAACACCCCCAAGATGACAATGGCCGGGTATCTTTTTGGTGGGAAAACTTGGGGCACACGCAAGCCCTCATCAAAAGTGGATACCGACGGATTCTACGCTGTAGTAAAAGACCCTGCATTTAGACCATCGTTCAAATTCAGTAACGCGATACTTCCCGATTTAGGAATTGATAATATCATTGATAGCCCATTATACGAAGAAGGAGAATATTGATATGCGAATAACCCTTCATCGGCCTAACCAAATTGGCGGCTGCATTACTGAAATCGTTTCGTCAAAGGGAACAAGGATCTTCGTCGACCTGGGGCACAATCTGCCAAAGGGCGACCATGAATCCGAGGACGAATACGCATCGGAGCAGGCCGTCGCTGACCTTATTGGCGATGCAAAGGGCATCTTCTACACCCACATGCACGGCGATCATATTGAACTGTTCCAGTACGTGCCGGACGGGGTGGACCAGTACATCGGCCCGCTTGCGCACAAAATTATGATGGCCAAATACAAACACATGTCCCACGCCGACGCCTTGAAGGAAAACAGCGATAAGTGCTTGAAGAAACTGGAGCCATTCAAAACATACCGGAAGGGACGCCCTATTACCATTGACGACATCACGGTCACACCTTTTCTGGTCAGCCATTCATCGGCCGATTCCTATATGCTCAAAATCAAGTGCGACGGAAAGACAATACTGCACACCGGAGATTTCCGAGGGCACGGTTATATGGGAGAGGGCATCTACAAAGTCGTTGACAAATACCATATTGCCGGACATGTTGATATTCTCATCACCGAGGATACCAACGTGGACAATAACGGCAAATCCATACGTCCCGAGTCGGCCCTGAAGGAAGAATTCAAGGAAGTTTTCCGACAGTATAAAAATACATTCATCATCTGCTCGTCCACAGATGCGGACCGTTTGGAATCCATTTACAGTGCGAACAAAGAGTTTGCGCAGAGGCCTTTCATTGTAGATACCTACCAGAAAGACATTATTGGACTCATCGCTCAGCAAGCCGAAGAAGGAAAACGGCTCTACCATTTCGGACCAAACAAGATTTACGGATACAGTCCCACAAACGAAAAGATGGACCATATGATGCGCCGCTATGGCTTTGTGATGCTGATACGGCGCAGCGAGAAGTTCCAGTCTTACCTGGACAAGATTCTTCCTTTCTGCAAGCCGGAAGAAACGTGCCTGGTCTATTCCCAATACCACGGCTACATAGAGAAGCGTGAGGGAAATACGGCATTCAATCAGGAACTATTTGACTATGTGGAGCAGTTCCGCGAGAAAAGCTGTACAATAAAAGACCGTATTCACACATCCGGTCATGCCTCCAAGCAGGATTTGGTCCGGCTCTGCGAGCTGATTAATCCAGCGCTCATCATCCCCATTCATAAGGATAAGAAAGCCGATTTTGTTGCCATTCTTCCCGAAGAACTGAAAATGAGAGTCTGCGAATACGAGTACAGCAAGGACGGCATAGACATAGAATTCGATCCGCCGCAGAAGACATCATTGCTCTTCTGACTTTAATTCATTTGACAATGCCAGTCCCTTTGTTGTAAGCAAATATTTCTGCCGCGGATGACGTGGGGATTCCGGGTGAAGCATCCTGACAAATCCCTCTCCGATAGCGGGAGAAAGATAGAGCTTCAAAAAACTCTCTCTGTCTTTTAATCCCATCTCAGAGAGCATCTCCTTGACAGACAACTGCCTGCCATTTATCGCAGAGACAAGTTGCTTGACATTGGCATTATCTGTGTGCAACTTGTCGGGTACTTGTCGGGGGATTGTCAGCATCCTCAGATTCATTTGACTGAGCAGCAAGATTAGGCTGCGTGCACCACTGGGGGGAAGGATTGATGTGCAGATAGCGATTACGCAAATCCCATTGCTCACCCAGAAGCAGATTCCTGAAAAAACGTTCCAGATAGATAGGAGTGTAGTCAACCCCCTTCACGACATTTCGATAATTGGCCCGCACCAATGCGTTACGGAAATACCAAGAATGATTTGCAAACATATCATTGTTTACTCGGAAGCCCAAATCCCTCAAATAAAGGATTGTAAAGACAGCCGTTGTGCGTGTATTTCCCTCACAAAAAGGATGAATCTGCCAGATTCCGGAAACAAATTGAGTGATATGGGACATCAAATCATCGGAGGATATCCCCTTGTAACTAAAATTACGTTCCTGTCCTATGTCGTAGTCCAAAGCCCTATGCAGATCTTCCCAATTTAGGTAAAGGACAGTATCATAGCCTAGCACCCATTCCTTTTTTGTTATATCATAATCCCTTAATTTGCCGGAATGTTTGAACACTCCGTCAAATATTCTGCGATGTAAGGAAATTATGCCCTGTGAACTGAAATCGAGAGACTCGGATGAGAGGATTTTGGTGATGTTAGCAGAGACTTTATCGGCCTCTTGCATCCTGTCATCTCCCCCTTCACGCGACTGCTTGGACCGATAATAGGTCTTTATCAGTTCGCGTGCCCTGTCGATGTCGATTTCTCCCTCAATATGCTTACGGGCCGTTTCCTTCAGATATTCGGATGTTTTCAGGCCATCGACATCCTGCAGACCGATAGCCGTCCGCCAAAGAGTCGCTTTCTCTTGTTTGCCAGGTTCGCCCTGCCTGATGTATTCATCAAAATCTATGTAGCCGTCTTTCATCTTTACAATATCTGTCCGCAGGTCTGTGATAAACTCATACTACCTTGACTTTACCGGTGACTACGCCGTTAATAACTCATCACTGTCTGCAGCCCGGAACCAAATCAAGCTGACCATTTGATTGTGAGAACTTTCCATATCAATAGCCCGTAGGTTTCTATGTTGCTTAATCTTACAAATTTAACGATTTTTTCTTTAAGACAGTCGGAGTGCAACGGTATTTGCACAAAGGAACGGTTATTTTGATATTTCTACAAAATTACGAAAGAAATGCAGAAAATCTTGATTTTTAAGTAACAAAGATTTCGCAGACGCTCGGAATGACAGATAAAATTTATGTACCTTTGTAAGTTTGAATTTATTTTTCGGTAGATGAAAGAATTTTTACAGGTTATACGGCGGTTCGTCGGCCCGTACAGGGCATATCTTGCCGGGTCGGTGATTCTGAACATACTCTCGGCGGTGTTCAACATATTCTCGTTCACGCTGATAATCCCGATTCTGAAGATGATCTTCAGCCTCGACAACACGGTGTATTCGTTCATCCCGTGGGACAGCGGCGCTTCGTTCAAGGAAATGCTGCTGAACAACACTTATTACTATATGTCTCAGCTCATCGCGCTCTACGGGCCGTCGATGACGCTGCTGCTGCTCGGGCTTTTCCTCGGGGTGATGACGGCGCTCAAGACGGGGTGCTACTTCGGGTCTTCGGCGGTGATGATTCCGATGAGGACGGGCATCGTGAGGGACATCCGCGTGCAGGTGTATAACAAGATTCTGAGCCTTCCGCTCGGATTCTTCTCGCAGGAGAGGAAGGGCGACATCATCGCGAGGATGAGCGGGGACGTGAACGAAATAGAGAATTCTATCACGAGCTCGCTGGACATGCTCATCAAGAACCCGATTCTGATTCTGTTCTACTTCGGGACGCTGCTGTTCACGAGCTGGCAGCTGACGCTGTTCACGCTGCTCGTGGTGCCGGCGATGGCCTGGGGAATGGGGGCGCTGGGAAAGAAGCTCAAGAGAAACTCGCTTGAGGCGCAGGAAAAGTGGAGCGACACGATGTCGCAGGTGGAGGAGACGCTCGGGGGTCTGAGGGTCATCAAGGCGTTCAATGCGGAAGGAAAAATGAGGGAGAGGTTCCTCAGAACAGCGAACGAGCACAGGAGATTGGTCGGGAAGGTCTCGACGAGGCAGGCCTCGGCGCATCCGGTGAGCGAGTTCCTCGGCACGGTTATGATCATGATTGTCCTATGGTTCGGAGGCACGCTGATTCTCAGCGGAAACGACGCTTTCGA
>DJPQ01000052.1:219-389 GCA_002439805.1 Bacteroidales bacterium UBA6408 | reverse complement strand
CTGTCAAAGGCAAGCTACAGCATCCCTAAGGGCCTGGCTTCGATGGAGAGGGTTGACAAGATTCTCAGTGCGGAGAACAGCATAAAGGAGGTCGCTGAACCGGTTAAAATAGAGAGCTTCAACGACAGCATCACTGTCAGGGACGTGTTCTTCTCCTACAACGGGGAGCG
>DJPQ01000052.1:0-152 GCA_002439805.1 Bacteroidales bacterium UBA6408 | reverse complement strand
ACGATTGCCCTCGTGGGGCAGTCGGGGTCGGGGAAATCGACGCTGGTGGATCTGATTCCGAGATACCACGACGTGTGCGCGGGTTCGATTTCGATTGACGGAGTGGATATACGCGAGCTTTCGGTTCATTCGCTGCGCGGTCTCATCGGCAA
>DJPQ01000097.1:33123-35629 GCA_002439805.1 Bacteroidales bacterium UBA6408 | reverse complement strand
TTCATAAGCCTTTTATACAACGCGTTACAGAGGTACTTGCCTTTCTGTCATTCCCCGGTATAGACAATCTTTTTCCCCCGGCTGATTACCTCCCCGGTGCTCAGGGTGTATTTGGCTAGCCACTTCTTCCCGCTCACGACTGCCGTCCAGTCCTCATTTTCAAAGACGCTCTCGTCGAACACATAGAACGGTACGAGAGCATCCTTGGCATAGGACTCGAACGGGCCGCTCTTGTCCTCGGTGACATTCACGCTTGTCCTTTCGTGAGCCTTGGTGACGAAGCGGCAGTTGTCCGTGCCGGAAAGGCTTGCCGGAAGATCATCTCCTTGTGCTCCGGCGGCGTTGCTGTGGTAGGGAACGAACCAGACGATGTCCGTATTGCTCTGATTATCAAGCGTAAGCAGATAGTAATTCTCCGGCGCCGTGTCGAAGTCCATATCATGACGATGGCAGGAAACGGCTGCCATAAGAAAGAGTGCGGAAAGAACCGCATAGAATATATGCCTTTTCATAACTATCCTGTTTACTTAGAGTACCTGCCTGACTGGTAGCGGTTCATGCCTATGTTCCAGCCTATTCCGAAATTGATGTTCAGGAAGTTGAACGGAAGCCCGGCAGCCGTGCTGACAGCGGAATCCATATCAAGGACATATCTGTCCTCCAGTTCCGACCATGCCACCGATTCAGCCCAGTTGGTCGGTTCAAACGCCTTCTTGAACTGATAGCTGACCTTCTCGTAGTTGAAGCTGTTCGGGAAGCATTTGAAGCCGCACTCTGCGGAAATGTAGAAATGACGGTTGAAAGTATATGTCAGCTGAAGGGATGCCGAAAGTACCGCAGTTAAGCTGCTCCTGTTGTCGTACACGGGATCCGCCATATAGTCCAGATAGCTTTCAGCGACATGATATGCAACTCCTGTCGGAACGCTGCCGTCACGAGGAATGCGTCTGTAACTGAACGCGTTTCCGTCGAAAATCCCGAGTCCGACGCCAACCATGGGACGAAGGCTCCAGCCGCCGAAATCGTAGCGGTAGGCAGCACCGACCTGAAACGCGGTCGCAGAGAAACTGTTGTCACGCCCAAGGAGATTTTTCCCATTTTCGAAATAATAGATGTCGTTTGTAAGCCTTCCGTAGCGGTAGCGCCCTCCGTCGGCCTTGTTCACGGTTCCGAAATAGCTCACGTCGTCAATGTCAGTTCCGAGAAAAGAGAAGGACACGAACGCGCCCCAGTGTTTCCCGAAGAAATGGCTGTAGCGCATCTGAAACTCTCCGCCTCCTCCGAATCCGCAGGCCTTGCCGGCATCTCCGGAAATGGAAAAAGGCATACCCACAAATCCTCCCTGAATGTCCAATGAACTGCCATAGGCATACGCCTGAGGCACATTCGGTTGTCTGCGCGCCTGAGCCGGAACAGCCAAGGCAACCGCAGTGAGCAGAATAAGAAATCGTTTCATAAGTTCTGAAATTTAGTGCGTCCAAAGTTATGAAGAATATTCATCCGAGCAAATAAAATGTTTCAGAAGGACACACCGATTTCGCGGAGGGGAATGAGGACGAAATCACGTTCGTGCATCCGGGGATGCGGGATTATGAGGTCGGGGGTCTCTATTTTTTCGTCACCGTAGAGGAGAATGTCGATGTCGATGGGACGTGAAGTGTATATTCTCCTGCCTTCGGGGTCATAGACGGGCGAGCGCGTTTCGCGTCCGAGCTGCCTTTCAATGGTTTTGACGGCCTTCAGTATGTCATGCGGAGACGACGCGAGGTCGAAGCGCACGGCGGCGTTCAGGAACTTGTCCTCGGACTCGAAGCCCCAAGGTTCCGTTTCTATCAGAGAGGAAACGGCGACAGGTCTCCGCTCCGCGCCCTCCATCTCGGAGAACCTCTCCCCCATCAGCCTCACAGCCTCCAGAATATTCCTCCGCCTGTCCCCCAGATTACTCCCTAAAGAGAAATATACAGGAATATGAAAACTATTCATACTAACTAAAAAATGTCATAATCAAAACAAAAAGGAACGGGATGCAAACTGAACTGGTGCAGATATAACAACCGAGACAAAACAAGACGCATCAGCGTCGTGCGGAGAACAATGAAGCGAGAGCCATGTGCGATAGTGTGCACGGAGCACCACTTCCCCTTCGAGGGGACGGGAGGGGTCTAAATACAAGGGCAGGCCGCCTTTTAGGCGCCCCGTCATTCATCGAGACCAAGTTCAACAAGAGCCTCCTCCGACATCCTGCTCTTGTCCCACGCCGGCTCAAAGACCAGCTCAACCCTCACGCTGACAACTCCCGGAACATCCTCGACCGACTTCTGCACCTCATCGACCACATAGTCAGCCATCGGGCAGTTGGGAGCCGTCAAGGTCATCCGGATGAAAACATTATGATCCTCATCAACCTTGAGCTCATAGATAAGTCCAAGGTCATAGACATTCACCGGAATCTCCGGGTCATAGACCTGCCTCAATGCGCGTATTATATCACCTTCAAGTGCCATAT
>DJPQ01000097.1:0-32961 GCA_002439805.1 Bacteroidales bacterium UBA6408 | reverse complement strand
GTCTCAATCATCGAGGCCAGGCCGTTAGCCCTCGTCGGGGAAAGATTCTCCTTGAGCCCGATTCTATTGACGACCGAGAAATCCGAAAGCGCTATTTCTTGCGGAGTTCGTCCGGAATAGATTCTGATGAGGAGGGAAATGATGCCTTTCGTTATTATGGCATCGCTGTCCGCATTGAACCACAAACGCCCGTCCTCATATTTCCAGATAAGCCAAACCCTTGATTGACAACCTTTTATCAGATGTTCATCTGTTTTATCTTCCTCCGGATATCCCTTCAGGGATTTTCCGAGCTCGATGAGATATTCATATTTGTCGAGCCAGTCGTCGAACATCGCAAACTCATCGACGACCTCGGATTCCACCTCCTGTAAACTTTTCTCTGCCATATTTTATTCACATTTATGTCCCGCAACTGCAAAGACAAACCAAAACAATCCTGCAAAACTGATTCCAACATTTCCCCGGAGCGTCATTCCGGACATTCCGCCTCCCGGCTACGACAACATCCTGATTGCCCGGTCAAGGCATTTCAGGAAAGTCTCGGCCTCCTCAAGAGTGTTGTAGGCAGCAAATGACGCGCGCAGCATTCCTGTCACTCCGAAACGCGCCATGACAGGCTCCGCACACATCTGTCCGGAACGCACGGCGACCCCCATCTTGTCGAGAATCCGGGCAAGGTCCTCGTGATGAACTCCATCGACGGAGAAAGAAAACACGGGAACCCTCGGCTTTGCCGTACCGTACAGTCTTACTCGCCCGTCAGATGTCAGTTCATCGTAAAGAAAGTCCGCAACCTCGTTCTGATATTTCACTATCTCATTATCATTCAAAGTTTTAGCAAATTCCAATGCCGGTTTCAAGGTCGCCTGACCGATAAAATTGCGTGTGCCCGCCTCGAACTTCATCGGAATCGGGGCAAAAGTGGTTTTCTCAAATGTCACGGTGCCCACCATCTCCCCTCCGGAGAGGAACGGAGGCATAGCTTCAAGGTACTTTTTCTTCCCGTAGAGTGCCCCGATTCCCGTCGCCGCATAAATCTTGTGTCCGGAAAAGGCATAGAAATCACAGTCCATCTCCTGCACGTCAGCGCCGCAGTGAACAATTCCCTGGGCGCCATCGACCAGCACCGGGACACCGCGCCCGTGACAGAAAGAGACGATGTCCCGGACAGGATTCACTGTTCCGAGAACATTAGAAACCTGAGCCACCGCAACTATTCGCGTCCTTTCATCAACAATCTTTTCCAGTTCATCAACTAGAAGAGCGCCGTCGTCTCCGACGGGAATAACCCGGAGACTCGCTCCCTTCCTCCTGCAGAGCAGCTGCCAAGGGACGATGTCGGAATGGTGCTCCACAGCGGAAACAACAATATTGTCCCCCTCTCTCACGAAAGCCTCGCCAAATGAATATGCGACAAGATTGATTGATTCAGTAGTGCCGGAAGTGAGGATTATCTCCTCGCGAGATTCAGTATTAAGAAATTCCCTGACCGCGTCGCGGGCCTGCTCATAATGCTCCGTAGCAACATTTGACAGTCTGTGCACTCCCCTATGGATATTAGCGTTCGCCGTCCTTGAGTACAAATCCTGCATCTGAAGCACCGAGTCGAGACGCTGCGATGTCGCCGCATTGTCCAAATAGACGAGAGGCTTGCCATATACAGTCTCCGAAAGCGCCGGAAATCTTGCTCTTATTTCTTCAATTTTCATTTTCTCGCGTCATAATATCGCGATGCCGGCTTCGCGCCATGCACCGCATAGAAATGCAAAAATACAAAATACTCTTCTATCTTGTGAAAAATTATTCTACTTTTGTGGCGACACTGAGTTTTTTGAGAAACACGAAAAGAATAAACTGCCTCAGATTTGTCTTTTGTTTTCGTTATAGGCTTCTAAAAACAAACTGATATGATAGATTACATCAAGGGCACAATAGCCGAAATCCTGCCTACTGAAATGACGCTCGAATGCCACGGAATAGGCTACAAGATTCTCATTTCCCTCCAGTCCTTTGAAGCGCTGAAGGCCAAGGGAGAGGCGACCGTCTATATCCACCACTACCTCCGCGAGGACGACGAACAGTATTTCGGATTCGCCACGAAAGACGAGCGCGAATTGTTCCGGCTTCTGATAGGAGTTTCGGGAGTCGGCGCGGCGACGGCAAGGATGATGTTGTCGTCAATGAGCTCTGACGAACTACGCAACGCTATTCTTTCGGAAGACATAAACAGGATAAAAAGCATAAAGGGCATCGGGATGAAGTCCGCACAGCGCCTCATTCTCGAACTCAAGGACAAAATCACCAAGGGCGCAGGAACAGAACAAACGACGATTTTCCAAACGGGAGGCAATCCGAATCTCGAAGAGGCCACCACAGCCCTCGTCATGCTCGGATTCACGAAACCGAATGTCACAAAAGTTCTCGCCGCCGTCACAAAAGAGACCCCGGACGCAAGCTTGGAGCAGCTGATAAAATCAGCCTTGAAGAAACTCTAAGAGTCGTCACCCATTTATGCACCCTGCATAGACAAGCAAGTTTCTTTTTTAATTGTTCCACGTGGAACAATTTTATATTCAAGCGCTATCTGCATCCTGAAAAACACTAACAAAGTAGGCTATGCCGAATACCGCCGAGCGCAGAAAAGCGGCAATTGAAAATTGAACGAAAGATGCCTTAACGCCCAAAATAAACAAGAAGAACAGAAACATCAGAAGGAGAGACACCGGAAATACGAGATGCCTGAGCGATAGTGCGCGGAGCATATCTCTTAAGTTTCTGCCGGCACTCTATGGAAAGAGACTCTACCCTATCGAAATCAAATCCCTCAGGAATAACAAGATTTTCCAGCCGACGAATCTTGTCCGCAACCTGACGCTCGCGTTCAATATAGCCGCGATATTTTATATGAATATCTACTATATCTATCAGCGTGTCGTAATACATCCCTTTTTCAATAGCGGCCGAATCCTGCTCGGAAACAACAGGAATTAGACCGACGGTGGCGGCTTCTTTAACGCGGAGCAAATCACCGGAACGAAAACCACTGTCAGAACACTGAGACAAAGTCTCCTTTTCAACTCCATACCTCCCTAATGTTCCACGTGGAACACACTGCAAGATTTCGGAAGCTGATACCTGCGGACGTGAAATCAAATCTGACATCTTTCGACGCGAAGGAATTTCGGAAGTTGATTTGGAACGAAGATAATCGTTCACATTTTCCGGACGAATAGAATAATCATCAAAAAAAGTCTCAATTCTGGAGGCAGCCTCGTATTTGCGCATGGTCAAATCGTAGCGGAAATCATCCGCCAGACCAATTTGGTGAGAAAGCGGGGTAAGGCGAAAATCAGCATTGTCCTGCCTGAGAAGAATCCTATATTCTGCACGCGAGGTGAACATCCTGTACGGTTCATCAACACCCTTCGTGATCAGGTCGTCGATAAGCACTCCGATGTAAGCCTCATCACGTTTCAGGACAAAAGAATCACGCCCGGTCACTTTCAGATGGGCATTGACGCCGGCCATAAGTCCCTGCGCGGCGGCCTCCTCATATCCGGTCGTTCCGTTAATCTGCCCGGCAAAGAAAAGTCCGTCCAAGGTCCTAAGTTCAAGCGAGGCCTTGAGCTGCGTCGGGTCGAAATAATCATACTCGACGGCATAGCCAGGCCGATAAATCCTGACATTCTCAAGTCCCTTGATGTGATGCAGGGCCGCAAGCTGAACTTCCAAAGGAAGCGAGGAGGAGAAACCCTGAAGATAATACTCATTAGTGTCGCACCCCTCCGGTTCGAGGAAAAGCTGATGCTCAGTCTTGTCGGCAAAAGTACGCAGCTTGTCCTCTATGCTCGGACAATAGCGCGGACCGATGCCTGTAATCTTCCCTGAAAAAAGCGGCGAGTCCTTGAAGCCCGAACGAAGGATGTCGTGAACCTTCTCATTTGTGTGCACTACGAAGCAGTCGCTTTGACGACCTCCGCCCTGAACAGAAGAGAGGAAAGGGAGGAATGAAAACTTTTCCGGTGAAACATCTCCCTTCTGAACGGGAAGTGATTCAACATCAACGGAGGAAATATCAATCCTCGGAGGAGTACCCGTCTTCATCCGGCCCGTGCGGATACCCATGGATCTGAGCTGTTCCGTGAGGCCGAAGGAGGACATCTCCCCTATCCTTCCGCCGACAAAATCGTTGTGACCTATGAAAAGCCGCCCCGAAAGAAAGGTTCCGGCCGTGAGAATAACCGCCTGAGATTTGAAAATTGCACCGGTCTGTGTACGACAGCCCGTGATTTTTGAATTGTCAAAGAGAAATTCGATGACCGTATCTTGATAAATATCTAATTTACAATTACTTTCGAGCAATTTTCGCCAAATTTTACTAAAGCGGTTTTTGTCGCACTGCGCCCGCGGACTCCACATCGCCGGTCCCTTTGAGCGGTTCAGCATCCTGAACTGCAAGGTTGATAAGTCCGTGACGACTCCCATGCATCCGCCGAGCGCGTCAATCTCCCGCACAATCTGACCCTTGGCAATCCCGCCTACAGCAGGGTTGCACGACATCTGGCCGAACTTGTTCATATCCATCGAAATCAGCAGCGTACTTGAGCCAAGCGAAGACGCCGCCATGGCAGCCTCGCACCCTGCGTGCCCTCCCCCGACGACGATGACGTCATATTCACGGAAACTATTCATATAATTTAGAATAATTAAAATTAACAACAACGGAGACTACAAAAGCGCCCGGAGCGAAAGGTAATAGTTCTCCTTTGAGCGCATCATCTCCACATCCTCGTCCGTATGGTCGTCATACCCCATAAGATGAAGAAGTCCATGGATTATGACACGGTTAAGCTCTTCCTTGAACTCGACTCCGAACTCGACTGCATTTTCACGGACGGAATCGACGCTGATGAAGAGGTCGCCCGAGAGCCTGTCTCCCTCACAGTAGTCGAAGGTGATTATGTCGGTGAAATAGTCGTGATGAAGAAACCTCTGGTTAATGTCGAGCACATAATTGTCCGAGCAAAAGATTATGGAGATGTTCCCTATCCGGAAAATTTCGCTCTCTGCGGCAAGCCTGAGCCATTCGCTGGTCTTCCTACGGTCGCGGAAAACAAAGTCGGTGTCCTGAAAGTAATATGAAATCATAACAACAAAAAACGGGGAGACCCGACATCGGGCCGCCAAATTCGTCTGCAAATCTACAACTAATAAACAAAAAGTTTGTTATAAAAATTATTATTTCTAACTTTACACGACTTTATGGCCTCCGATTTATATGGGTTCGGTCTTTGCCGGGTAAAACCATACGGACGGAGGAGGTGAGAGGAAATAATATAAAAAACAGATTCTATATAATTATGGAAGTTAAGAAGTCACCAAAAGCAAGTCTTGAAAACAAGAAATTGCTGTTCGTGGAAATCGGGCTGGTATTCGCCCTGACAGTCGTCTATCTGGCGTTCAACTGGACTTCAGGAGAGGCACAGGTGAGCACGCTCGAAGCTGACAATCAGGTAGTTCAGGAAGAGGAAATCATTCCTATCACTCAGGAGACGCCTCCTCCCCCACCTGAGGCGCCGAAGATTCCGGTTCTTTCCGACCAGATTGACATCGTCGATGACGAAATCAAGATTGACAACGATTTCCTCTCCCTTGAGGACGACAACAACATGGGCGTAGAAATTATGGACTATGTAGAGAATGTTCAGGAAGAGGTGGTCGAAGAGGAAGCTATTCCGTTCCAGCTCGTGGAGGAGAAACCTTCATTCATGGGAGGCGACGCAAACGATTTCTCAAAGTGGGTGAACAAGAGGCTCGTCTATCCTGAGATTGCCAAGGAGAACGGCGTTCAGGGCCGCGTTACCCTCCAGTTCACGGTTGAGAAGGACGGAACCGTCACAAAGGTCAAGGTGCTCAGAGGAGTTGATCCTTCACTTGACAAGGAGGCCGTGAGAGTGGTTTCAATGTCACCGAAATGGAGTCCGGGAAAACAGCGTGACCGTGCAGTGCCGGTAACATACACATTCCCGGTATTCTTCCAGTTGAGATAGTACGCTCGCATAAATAAGCGGATAGCTGCGTTTCACTCGTCGTCAAAACCCTCACAACCCCATAAGGTTGCTGCGGTTTTCCTCCTCGCAGGCCTTGCTCTCCATCTTATTTATGCAAGCTAAGACAATAGATGAAAAGGCGATTGAAGCAATTCGGTCGCCTTTTTTTATAAAAGATATTCAATATGCTTAATTCAGAACCCATAATTATCAAGAAATATGTCGAGAAGGCAGTGTTCATCGGAGTGCTGAAGCAGGGAGACGAAGAGGCTATGGTGAACGAATACCTCGACGAACTCGAATTTCTGGCCGAAACGGCGGGCGTGGAGGGACGCGGACGATTCGTACAGAAGGTCGATAAGGCGGATCCGAGAACATACATCAGAAGCGGCAAACTTGAAGAAATCAAGGCATTCATAGAGGAGAATGAAATTGACGTCGCCATATTCGACGATGAGCTCTCCCCCACCCAGCTGCGGAACATAGAGCGCGAACTGAACATCAAGATTCTCGACAGGACGAACCTCATTCTGGACATATTCGCCCAGAGGGCAAAGACGGCGTATGCAAAGACACAGGTAGAACTCGCTCAGTATCAGTATCTTCTTCCTCGGCTTACACGAATGTGGACGCACCTCGAAAGACAGAAGGGAGGCATCGGAATGAGGGGACCGGGAGAGACCCAGATTGAGACCGACCGACGAATAATTCAGGACAAGATTGCAAGGCTGAAGGAACAGCTCAAGAAGATTGACAGGCAGATGGCCTCGCAGCGCGGAAACAGGGGTTCTCTCGTGCGTATAGCCCTCGTGGGATACACTAATGTCGGGAAGAGCACACTTATGAACACGTTGGCAAAGAGCGACGTCTTCGCCGAAAACAAGCTGTTCGCGACGCTCGACACGACAGTGAGGAAAGTAGTAATCGAGAACGTTCCGTTCCTGCTGAGCGACACCGTCGGATTCATCAGAAAACTCCCGACGCAGCTCGTGGAGGCCTTCAAGAGCACGCTTGACGAGGTACGGGAGGCTGACATTCTGATGCATGTGGTCGATATATCACACCCCAACCACGAGGAGCACATCCGGGTGGTGAACGAGACTCTACGCGACATAGGGGCGATAAACAAGCCTATATTCGTCGTTTTCAACAAGATTGACGCATACCGCCATGAGGAGTATGATGAGTTCTCCCTTGAGCCGAAAAGGCCCGAAAACTACACGCTTGAAGAGTACAAGGACTCGTGGATAGCGAAGGAGAACACCCCGTGCATATTCATCTCTGCAAAGCAGAAAATAGGCTTGGACAAGCTTCGCTCGGACCTCTACAAGATGGTCGCCGAAATCCACGCCGGACGCTATCCTTTCAACAATTTCCTGTGGTAAAAATCCAAATTTAAGGCGATTGGCTGCGTTACGCTTCGTCGGCGAAATCCTCACAACCATCAGGTTGCTGCGTTTTCTTCTCCTCGCAAGCCTTGCCCTTCATCCTTAAATTTGAATTTTTATTGAAAAAAAAAGCCTGCTGTTTTAATTTTCAGCAGGCTTTTTTCACTAAAAAAACTTTGATGACGGGGATGCATAAAAACATCCAACGAAGCAGAACCCCTTTTATAGCCCCGTCCTTTAGTCCCGAAATTTAGCGCAGAGGAACTCCCTGTTGAGTCTGGCGATGTGGGAGACGGTGATGTGCTTAGGGCACTCCATCTCGCAGGCGCGGGTGTTGGTGCAGGAACCGAAACCGAGCTCGTCCATCTTGGCGACCATCGCCTTCGCGCGCTTCGCCGCCTCCACCCTGCCCTGAGGAAGGAGCGCGAGGGAACTTACGCGGGCAGCGACGAAAAGCATCGCCGAGCCGTTCTTGCAGGTCGCGACGCAGGCTCCGCAGCCGATGCAGGCAGCCCCGTCCATGCTCTCCTCGGCCTTTTCACGAGGAATAGATATGGCATTGGCGTCAGGAACGCCGCCGGTTCCCACGGAAACATATCCGCCGGCCTGAAGAATCTTGTCAAATGCCTGACGGTCAACGACAAGGTCCTTGATTACAGGGAAACCATGGCTGCGCCAAGGCTCGATGGTGATAGTGTCGCCGTCCTTGAACTTGCGCATATGGAGCTGGCAGGTAGTGACCTCGTCGTCAGGTCCATGGGCGCGTCCGTTTATGTAGAGTGAGCAGGCTCCGCAGATTCCCTCACGGCAGTCGTGGTCGAAGGAAACCGGCCCAGATGACTTGCAGCCCTTTTCCACAGCGACAGGATCCATACCCTCCGTGATAAGCTGCTCATTGAGGATGTCAAGCATCTCAAGGAAAGAGCTGTCAGGCGAAATGCCCTTGACCTGATAGGTCTCGAAATGCCCTTTCTCCTTGGCGTTTTTCTGACGCCATACTTTCAAAGTCAAATCCATTATAGAATCTGTTTTAATTTTTTTTCAATAATTCAAGAAGTGTTTAAAAAATTGAAAACAGCTTCTTTTAGTCTTTATAGTTTCGTGTCGCAATGTGAATGTTCTCGTACTTGAGAGGCTCCTTGTGGAGTTCAGGCTCAACGTCGTCGCCCTTGTACTCCCATGCGGCAACGTACATATAGTGCTCGTCGTCACGCTTGGTCTCGCCGTCCGGGGTCTGCATTTCCTCGCGGAAATGACCACCGCAGGACTCGCGCCTGTCAAGGGCGTCAAGAGCCATGAGCTCGCCTATCTCGAGGAAGTCAGCAAGACGCAGCGCCTTTTCAAGTTCCTGATTGAAAGTGCCCTGAACTCCTGCAACATAGACATTGCTCCAGAATTCCTTTCTGAGTTCACGAATCATCTGGATGCCCTCCTTCAGGCCGGCCTCGTTGCGCGCCATTCCGACATGCTCCCACATGATGTGGCCGAGCTTCTTGTGAATGGTGTCAACGGACTCCTTGCCCTTGATTGACAGAAGCCTGTCAATCTTGGCGCGGACAGCCTTCTCAGCCTCCTCGAATTCAGGAGCGCCGATGTCGGTCTTAGGCTCCTTGAACTTGGATGCGAGGTAGTCGCCGATGGTGTAAGGGAGGATGAAATATCCGTCGGCAAGACCCTGCATAAGGGCTGACGCGCCGAGACGGTTTCCGCCGTGGTCGGAGAAGTTTGCTTCGCCGATTGCATAAAGACCCGGAACTGTCGTCTGAAGATTGTAGTCAACCCAGAGACCGCCCATGGTGTAGTGGATTGCCGGATAAATCATCATCGGCTCCTTGTAGGGGTCGGATGCTGTAATCTTCTCGTACATCTGGAAGAGGTTACCGTAACGTGCCTTGATGACATCCTTGCCCAGACGCTCGATGGCCGTCTTGAAGTCAAGGAATACGGCAAGACCTGTCTCGTTTACACCATATCCGGCATCACAGCGCTCCTTTGCCGCACGGGAAGCGACGTCACGAGGAACGAGGTTTCCGAATGCCGGGTAGCGGCGCTCAAGGTAATAGTCCCTATCCTCTTCCGGGATGTCAGACGGCTTTATTTCGTGCTTGCGGAGTTTTGCGACATCCTCGAGCTTCTTCGGTACCCAAATGCGCCCGTCGTTGCGCAGAGACTCGGACATGAGCGTGAGCTTTGACTGCTGCTCGCCGTGGACCGGGATGCAGGTCGGGTGAATCTGCGCGAAGCAAGGGTTCGCGAAGAACGCGCCCTTCTTGTAGCACTGCCATGCCGCCGAACCGTTGGAGTTCATCGCGTTGGTGGAAAGGAAATAGGTGTTTCCATATCCGCCGGACGCTATCACAACGGCGTGTGCACCAAAGCGTTCGATTTCACCTGTCACAAGATTACGAGCAATTATACCCTTTGCCTCTCCGTTGATAAGCACGACGTCAAGCATTTCATGACGCGGGTAGGATTTCACCGTGCCTGCCGCAATCTGACGGTTGAGAGCCGCATATGCACCGAGAAGAAGCTGCTGACCGGTTTGGCCTCGGGCGTAGAAGGTACGGCTCACCTGAGCCCCTCCGAAAGAGCGGTTTGCGAGAAGTCCGCCGTATTCCCTCGCGAAAGGAACACCCTGCGCGACGCACTGGTCGATGATGTTGTTGCTGACTTCCGCAAGACGATAGACATTTCCCTCTCGGCTGCGGTAGTCACCGCCCTTGATTGTGTCGTAGAACAGACGATAGATGGAGTCATTGTCGTTCTGATAGTTCTTTGCGGCATTGATACCTCCCTGTGCCGCAATGGAGTGCGCACGGCGAGGGGAATCGCTGATGCAGAAGACCTTAACGTTGTAGCCGAGTTCACCGAGAGAAGCGGCTGCAGACGCTCCTCCCAGACCCGTACCGATGACAATGATTTCCAACTTTCTCTTGTTGCCGGGCGACACTACCCGGATCTGAGACTTGTGCTTTGTCCATTTTTCGGCCAAAGGACCCTCAGGAATCTTTGAAATCAATTCTTTTGCCATTATATATAAGTTAAAAGATGAATCTGTCCTCAAAAATCCGATTCAAAATATATCAGCCTGCAAAGTTAGCAAATCTTTCGTTCATTCAAACAAAAGATTATCGTCGGGATGCAGACGGTCAATGCCGAGGTGGGCGTAGGCGAGTTCCGTCACTTCCCTGCCCCGGGGCGTGCGCATGATGAATCCTTCCTTTATGAGGAACGGCTCATAAACCTCCTCCAGCGTGCCCTGATCCTCGCCTATCGCCGTCGCAATGGTGTTCGCCCCGACCGGACCGCCCTTGAACTTGGTGATTATTGTGCGTAGAATCTTGTTGTCAATAGAGTCCAGCCCCCTCTTGTCTATGTTAAGGGCATCAAGGGCATATTTCGCGATTCCGAGGTCAATCCTTCCGTTCCCGACGACCTGCGCGAAATCCCGCACGCGCCTCAGCAGAGAGTTCGCGATACGAGGAGTCCCCCGACTGCGCAGAGCAATCTCATACGCCGCAGCGTCGTCAATCGGAACGTTCAGGATGCCGGCGCTGCGCTCCACGATTTTCTGAAGCGTAGGCGTGTCGTAGTACTCCATGGCGCATTTTATCCCGAAACGCGCGCGCAGAGGCGAAGTCAGCAGCCCGCTTCGCGTCGTGGCTCCAACCAGCGTGAACGGGTTGAGCGACAGACGGATAGACCTGGCACCGGGTCCCTTATCGACCATAATGTCGATTACAAAGTCTTCCATGGCGGAATAGAGGTATTCCTCAACCACTGGAGACAGCCTGTGAATCTCGTCGATGAAGAGCACGTCGCCCTCTTCCAGTGAGGTCAGCAGCCCCGCGAGGTCTCCCGGCTTGTCAAGCACAGGGCCGGAAGTCACTTTCATATTTACTCCAAGTTCATTCGCGATGATGTGCGCAAGGGTCGTCTTGCCGAGTCCCGGAGGACCGTGAAACAGCACGTGGTCGAGGGTCTCCCCTCTCATCTTGGCGGCCGCCACAAAAATCTTCAGGTTTTTAATGATTTTGTCCTGTCCGGAAAAATCTCCGAGGTCCTGCGGTCTGATTATTCCGTCAATTTCCTTATCTTTGCCCGCGCTGACGTCGCGCGGATTGAAGTCTGTCTCCATCGTCCGGCTAATTTTGCGCAAATATAATAAAAGAGTAAGACATATTTATTTTTTTAAGGATGATGATTTTACGGCTGTTTATATGTTGATAATGTTTTTAATACATTGTGCGATAAAGGATTGGACTTATTGAAAACTGTTGATAAGCCTTTGGTAAGCCGCAGGATAAAAAATTTGCTCCTTTGTTGCATTTGCGGAAGAATGTCGGGTATATATGAAGTTACGGGATTTCAAAAAATAGTTTCAAATTTGTTTCAACAGGCTTATCAACCTGTTATCAACATTAAGAATGGAGGGATTGTTAATAAGTCAAAAGTCTGTAGCGGAACTTTCTGAAATAATCGGAAAGGAGGACGTGGCTTTCTGCTCGGGACTGTTTCTTTCTGCCCGATGGTTTGTCGTCTCGCAGGTCAGCCGCCCGGGAATAAACTTCGTCGTGCTTCCGGACAGGGATTCGGCCGAGTACTGCACTTCCGACCTCTATGACTTGGTCGATGGCGACCGCGTGTTCTTTCTCCCTGATTCCGGGCGGAAGATGGAGAAGAGCAACTACAAGTCTTCGCTGAGCGTCCAGAGAACATCGTCGATAGGCAAATTGATGGAATATGACGGGGATAGCCAGATTTTCTTCGTCACCTATCCCGAGGCTCTAGAGGAGGCTGTCGCCGGCGGAGGGACAGCTTCTTTCCTCAAGATGCGCGAAGGTGATGAGTACGACCGGGAAAAGCTCACTGAAAAGCTCTTCACCATGGGATTCACACGTGTGGATTTCGTCAGCGAACCCGGACAGTTCGCCGTCAGGGGGGCTCTCATCGATATATTCTCATATTCCTTCAACAACCCCTACCGTATCTCGTTCTTCGGCGACGAGGTCGATGGCATCAGCGTTTTCGACTGCAACACGCAGCTGTCTAAAGAGAAACTCTCCGAGGTGGAGGTCTTTGCGGACCTGTCGGCGGAGGGGGGCTCCGACGCTTCGGCTGTCCCGGTCACGGATTTGCTTCCCGAAGGGGCGCTCGTGTGGCTTGATTCGTCGGACATGTATAAGGACAGGGATTTTTTCGCGGGACTGCTGAAATTCCGCCGAGTCTTCCTTGAGGTCCCTGTTTCTGCCTCCGGGGTTGTTCCCGTGACCTTCAACATAGCCCCTCAGCCGGTGTTCAACAAGAATTTCGAGCTTCTGACGGAGGATATAAGGGAAAAGATACTTGCCGGCTACAGGGTATGCATCTACGGCGAGAAGCGTTCGCAGCTTGAGAGGCTTGAAAGCATCCTGATGCAGAACGAGGGGTATATGCCTGAGTTCATCCCGTCGCACAGCATACACAGCGGTTTCATCGACAAGGAGGACAAGGTCTGCTGCTACACCGACCATGAGATTTTCGACCGTTTCCACAGGGTCAGCCTGCGCCGTACCGTCGAAAAGAGCGAGCAGCTGACAATAAATGACTTGACATCATTCGCGATAGGAGACTACATCGTCCACATCGACTACGGAGTGGGGATATTCGGGGGGCTCGTGAGGATGAAGGATGACAAGGGCAGGATGCACGAGGTGGTGAAGCTCATGTATAAGGACAACGACGTCGTGTTCATATCGGTTC
Source organism: Bacteroidales bacterium UBA6408 (assembly GCA_002439805.1). Classification (GTDB taxonomy): domain Bacteria; phylum Bacteroidota; class Bacteroidia; order Bacteroidales; family UBA932; genus Cryptobacteroides. The sequence continues at coordinate 19,778 of DJPQ01000097.1, read as the reverse complement.
ATTCCCTCCACAAGATTTCACGCTACCGCTCAAAGGACGGCGAGCCCCCGAAGATTTACAAGCTCGGCTCAAAGACCTGGCAGACGCTCAAGTCCAACGCCAAGAAGAAGGTCAAGGACATAGCCAAGGACCTCATCCGGCTCTATGCCAGAAGGCGCGCCTCGAAGGGATTCGCATTCTCTCCGGACTCTTTCCTCCAGACGGAGCTTGAATCCTCGTTCATGTATGAGGACACTCCCGACCAGGAAAAGGCCGTGCAGGCGGTCAAGAGGGACATGGAGGACAGCTGCCCTATGGACAGGCTCGTGTGCGGCGACGTGGGCTTCGGAAAGACCGAGGTGGCGATAAGGGCCGCGTTCAAGGCCGCCGCTGACGGGAAGCAGGTGGCCGTGCTTGTGCCCACGACAATCCTTGCGCTGCAGCATTACAAGACCTTTTCCTCGCGCCTGAAGGATTTTCCGTGCAATATAGACTTTGTGAGCAGACTCCGTACCGCCAAGGAAATCAGCGACATAAGGCAGCGGCTCAAGAGCGGCTCCATAGACATTCTCATCGGAACGCACAAGATACTCGGTCCCGCTTTCGAGTTCAGGGACTTGGGGCTGCTCATCATCGACGAGGAGCAGAAGTTCGGGGTCGGGGCAAAGGAGAAACTGCGCCAGATGAAGGAATCCGTCGATACGCTGACTCTCACCGCAACGCCTATCCCGAGAACCCTCCAGTTCTCGCTCCTCGGCGCGCGTGACCTCTCAATCATCTCCACCCCGCCGCCTAACAGGATTCCCGTGCAGACTGAAATAATGCTCTTCGACGGTGACGAAATCCGCAAAATCATAAACTATGAGCTGAACAGGGGCGGGCAGCTGTTCTTCCTTCACAACAAGGTGGAGGAACTACAGTCGATTTACGACATCCTTCACGGACTCGTTCCGGACATGAAAATCTGCATCGCCCACGGCCAGATGGAGGCAAAGCAGCTGGAGGACAGGATTCTCGACTTCATGGCGGGGGACTACGACATGCTGCTCTGCACGACCATTATCGAGAACGGGCTGGACATTCCGAACGCGAACACCATAATAATAAATCAGGCGCAGAACATAGGCCTTAGCGACCTTCATCAGCTGCGCGGAAGGGTAGGGCGTTCAAACCGTCGGGCATTCTGCTATCTTATTGTCCCTCCGCTCGTTTCCATCACGGAAGACGCCCGCCGCCGCCTCAAGGCGATAGAGTCTTTCTCCGACCTCGGCAGCGGCTTCAACATAGCCATGCAGGACCTCGACATCCGGGGCGCCGGCAACCTTCTCGGGGCTGAGCAGAGCGGGTTCATCACCGACATGGGTTTCGAGACCTATCAGAAGATTCTCTCGGAGGCCATGGAGGAACTGGGCGTGGAGACCGGGCTCACCTCGCGCAACGTCAGCGATTCGTATGTCGCCGACTGCACCATCGAGACCGACCAGATTGCCCTAATTCCGGATACCTACATAAGCATGACCGCCGAGAAGATAAGGATTTACAAAGAACTGGACTCCATAACGTCCGACGACGGTCTTGAGAAGATGAAATCGCAGCTCTCCGACCGTTTCGGACCGCTTCCTCCGGAACTTGAGAGCCTTATGGAAATCGTGCGCATCAGGCACCTCGGAGAAAAGCTGGGATTTGAGAAGATAATCATAAAGAACGGCCTGATGATAGCCTTCTTCATCTCGAATCCTCTCTCGCAGTACTACAAGTCAAAGACTTTCCAGCACATCCTCGAACGCCTTAATGACAATCAGAGGCTCTTCGACCTCAAGCAGAACGACAACCGCCTGCGCATAGTCTCGCGCAACGTCCCCGACCTTTTCGAGGCCTATTCGAGGCTGGACAAACTGAAATAGTTTTTGACGGCTTGCCGAAAAATTACTAAATTTACCGCCCGAATTTCGGAGGTTTCCCGAATTTTCTGAAATTCGCCGAAAATAGACTATATGAACTTGCTGATTGATGTCGGCTACACCGCGCTCAAGGCATCGTGGGCCGACGGGATAACGCTCGGAAAGACTTTCCGCTACCAGGGGGAAAGGACCGCCGAATTCATACTCGGACTTGTCGAAAGGAACAGGCCCGATGTGATGGTGTTGAGTACGGTGCGGGAATTCTCACAGTCCGTGATAGGCAAGTTCGAATCCTGCTGCTCCAGATTCATTCTGATAGATTCCGGACACGGTTTTGTCCTTGAGGACAATGCGCTGCCTGCTTTCCTGACGCCGGACCGCGCCGCCTCGGTTCTTGCCGCCCAGTACCTCTTCAGGGGAAGGGGATGCACCATCTTCGACTTCGGAACCATACTCACCATAGACTTCATGGACGCAGAAGGACACTACAGGGGAGGTAACATATCCCTGGGCTGCCGCACGCGCTTCAAGTCCGTGAACCGCTACTCCAGGACCCTTCCCCTTCAGGACACACCGGAAATTGTCCCGGAAACCGGAGATTCCCTGTCGTCGTCGATTGATGCTGGAATTATATCGGGTATAATATTTGAAATTGAGGGATATATTGCGCGTCACCCTGAAAATATTGTAATTTTCACGGGTGGTGATGCGATTTATTTTGCAAAAAGAATGAAAAACTCCATCTTTGTAGTTTGCAATCTCGTACTGATGGGGTTGGCGCTAATTGCTGTGCGATATGGTGAAAGATAAGATAAGGATATTTTTTGTTGCTGCGGCGCTGTTGCTCCCGGCTGTCTGTGCGTCTGCCCAGACATCGACTACGGGGACCTACGGCTCGTTTTCTCCCTATTCGATATATGGGATAGGCGAGATTTCGCGCGGCGGTACCGCGCAGTCAAGGAGCATGGGAGGAGTAGGCGTGGCGACGCGCAACAGGCGTATCATAAATGTCGCCAATCCGGCGGCAGTGGCTGTCAGGGACACGCTTGCCTTCATGGCCGATTTCGGACTCTATGAGGACAACAAGATTTACGCCCAGTCGGGCAAGAGGGGAGTTGAGAATACATTTAATATCAATGATATAGTCCTTTCTTTTCCTATCTGGAGGTCGTCCGCCTTCCTTGTCGGGCTTTCCCCGTTCAGCGACGTCGGCTACAGCTTCTCCTCCAAGGAGACTGACGAGGACAAGCTCGCCCATGCCGGGAACATTACCTACGATTCCTATGGCGACGGCAGTCTCTATCAGCTCTATGCCTCCGCCGGAGCCACTTTCTGGAAGCGCTTTTCAGTCGGCGCCGAGTTCATCTACTATTTCGGCAAGCTGGACAGGAATTCCAACGAGACTTTTGAAAACTCCACCTACAGGTCGATAAACTACGGGACGCGGCTGAATCTTCACGGATTCACAGGCAAGTTCGGAGTGCAGTATGACCAGAAGCTCACTCCGTCGGTTTCCATGACACTCGGCGCGACATACAGGCTGGGAACGAAGCTCAGGGGCTATGAGAACCATTTCGCATACGCAAGTCAGTCGAGTGTGGTCGATACAATAAAGTCTATGACCTACACCGACACCCTTGCGGGGGCTTCGAACGCTCCGCGCATCGCCGACGAACTTGGCGTGGGAATCTCGTTCAGGGGAGGAGACCGCTGGTCGGCTGAGTTCAACTACCTCCGTTCGGACTGGCGAGGTTCCAATTTCGAGTCGAGGAAGGGCTTCGCCGCAACAGGAAGGGCAAATTTCTCTTCTACCGTGTCACAGTCGTTCCGTGCCGGATTCGAGATTGTGCCGAACAGAAACGACATCCGCTATTACATGAAGCGCGTGGCGTACAGGGGCGGAGTCTATTACGATCAGGACTACTTCCTGATGAACGGCAACCGCGTGGATTCCTACGGCGTGACCTTCGGAGTGACGCTGCCCGTGTTCAGATGGTACAACGGAATATCTCTGGGAGTGGATGTCGGAAGGCGCGGCTCGTCGAAGGGAATGATGGTCAGCGAGACTTATTTCAAATTTGTAGTAGGCTTCAACATCCACGACGTGTGGTTCCAGAAACCGAGATACAATTAGGGGATTTTGATTTAGAAATATAAAATTACGGATATGAAAAGGATTATCACTCTGTTTCTTTCAGTGCTGGCGGCCGGGTCTTGGATGGCCCTGTCCGCTCAGGGAAAGTATGGCGCGGACAGCGCGAACTGTATCAAGTATCTTTCCTACTATCAGGAATATTTCAAGCAGAAGAACTACAATGACGCCACTCCGAACTGGCGCAAGGCCTACAGTGCCTGCCCTCCTTCCGCGAATCAGAACATGCTCATCAACGGAACGGCGATTATCCGCCGTCTGATTTCGCAGAACTCAAAGAATGCGATATACAAGGACGAACTCATCGATACCCTTCTCACCCTGCACAATCAGAGGGCGGAATATTTCCCGAAATATGCCGTCACCGCGATGAACAACAAGGGGCTTGACCTCGTGAACTATGTGAAAGGGGACAGCAAGAGACTTTTTGAAGGTCTTGAGGATATCATCGCGAAGAATGGTGTGAAGACGAAGCCGAGTCTCTACCTCTTCGACCTCAACGCTGCCGTCAATCTCTACAATTCAGGCGTGCTTGACGAAGAGCAGGTAATCAATGTTTATGAAAAGGCCGTTGAGAACCTTGAGAACACCCCGTGCAAGAATGATAAGGAGAAGGAGGACGTGGCCAAGGTGACCGAGGACATCGAAAACATCTTCATCCAGAGCAAGGTCGCTTCATGCGAGAGTCTCGTGGCCCTCTTCACTCCGCGCTTCGAGGCCGCTCCCGACGACCTTCAGCTTGCCAAGAACATCGTGAATATGCTCAGCAAGACAGAAGAGGGCGCCGACACGGATCTCTTCCTGAATGCGGTGAACACAATGAACAGGCTTGAACCTTCCTATCAGTCGGCCTACTACCTCTTCAAGCTCTACTCTTCAAGAGGCAACGTCAACGAGGCTATCAAGTATATGGAGGAGGCAATCGCATATCCCGAATCCGACGACATGACAGACGCCTCCTACTACTACGAGCTTGCAACCTACTGCTACAAGAACGGGCATTCTCCGAAGGCCTATTCTGCGGCACAGAAATCCGCTGAACTTGACCCTTCATTCGCAGGCAAGGCCTATATGCTGATAGGGACCATCTGGGGCTCGCAGGTCTGCCGTGGCAACGAAATCGAGTCCCGCGCTCCGTACTGGGTTGCGGTTGACTATATGAACAAGGCGAAGAACGCCGACGAGAACCTCGCGGCCGAGGCCAACAGCATGATTGCGCAGTACAGCAAGTACTATCCGCAGAAGGCCGAGGCGTTCATGTACGACCTTCTCGACGGTCAGTCATACACCGTAAACTGCGGCGGAATGAGAGCCGTGACGACGGTGAGGACGCAGAATTAGGTTGTTCGTGAGAGGTTTCTTCAGCATAATGATAAGACTGGCAACCGCTTCGGCGGTTGCTTTCGTCGTTTATTCCTGCAAGGGAAAGCTGGCGGAGGAGGACGCGGTCGATATTACCGTGATGCCTGTTCAGACGGCCGACAGCATAGTTTCTGTCCAGACTCAGAACGGGCAGATTCAGATGAGGATGGAGGCTCCTCTTATGGAGCGCTATGAAACGGACACGCTCTCCACGCAGCTTTTCCCCGAAGGATTTGCCGTCTATGGCTACATCGAGGGGGGACTGCTTGAAACGTCGATAGTCGCCGACAATGCTCGGCATCTGAAATACTCCGACGGGCGGGAGTCGTGGGAGGCCTTCGGAAACGTCGTGGTGAAGAACCTCATCAAGAGGGAGGTTATGGAGACGGACACTCTCTACTGGGATCAGAAGAACGAAAAGATATGGACCGACTGCTATGTGAAGATGTACTCTCCTGACGGTTTCATGCAGGGCTACGGAATGGAGTCGGACCAGAGGGCAAGAAATTCGGTCATATTCCGTCCATTCAACAGCTACGGCATCGTGGCTCAGGACAGTACGGCGGTGAATGTGGATTCCGTCAATTTCATAGGCCCCCTTCAGCGCCGTGTTCAAAGAAAATAGCGGCGAAATGCGTCAATTATGAAAAAATCGTGGCGTAATTGAGGGAAAATTATTAACTTCGCACCCCATTGGGTTTCGGCCCGGTGCTGATTCGCAAAATAATTAAAAGATTATAAACTATGGCAGTACTTGAAACAATCCGCGTGAAGTTCGGAGTCGTGATAACGGTGCTCATCGCAATCGCGCTGCTCTCGTTCATCATTGACCCGACCACGCTTCAGAACGTAGCCTCTTCAATGTCGTCGAAGTATGACGTGGGAGAGATTGACGGCAAGTCGGTTTCCTATGTCGATTTCCAGAAGGACGTGGAAAAGACAAAGGGCGTGCTCGAACTCCTCGGCTTTCAGGCCAATTCCGAGCAGGCGCAGTCCTATGTCAGGGACGAGGCATGGAAGGAACTCTTCGACAAGTATTATTTCATTCCCAACGCCCAGCGCGCCGGCATCTATGTCGGGAATCAGGAGGCTCTTGACCTAATCTCGGGCGACAACATCTCCCCTGTGATAGCGCAGGTGTTCTCAGGCGAGGACGGCTTCAACAAGGAAGCTTTCCTCAATTTCGTGAATTATTGCCGCGAGGATCAGACCGGAAGATATAAGGAACTTCTCGACTACCTCTGCAGCGCGGCCATCTCGCAGCAGTACTACTCAAAGTACTTCTCCCTATTCTCCGAGAGCAACATCGTCAATGAGCTCGGAATCGAGAATGAGATTGCCGATAACAACAACTCGGTGAACGCTGAGTTCGTGATGATTCCTTTCGGATTCGCGCAGGACACGACCGTGGTTGTCAGCGATTCTGAAATCAAGGACTGGTACAAGGCTCACAAGAAGATGGACGCCTACAAGTCACTCTTCACCCGGAAGGCAAGCCGCGACATCGAGTATGTTGTCTATGACATCCTTCCTTCTCCGGAGGACATCGCTTCGGCTAACGAGGACATCGCGTCTTTGGTCGATGAATTCGCCAAGACTACCAATGTCAAGTCCTTCCTTCTCTCGAACTATTGTCAGTTCAACGAGAAATACTACAAGGAGGGTGAGCTCAAGAGCGTCGCTCCCGAGGTTGACGAGTTTGTCTTCAACAACAACGGTCAGGAGGTTTCGCAGGTGCTTTCGCATGACAACACTTTCTATGTCGTGCGCATCCTCGACACCAAGAGAGAAAACGGCGTCGTGACCAAGCAGGTCGCTGTCCTTGAAAAGGAGGCCGTGGCAAGCAAGACCACCGTCAACAGCATCTATGCAAAGGCGAAGAAATTCGCGTCGGATGCAAACGGCGGCTACAAGAATTTCCGCGCAGCGGTTGATACCAATGCCGTATATGCCCACACCGCGAACCTCGTTGAGGGCGCGAGCCGCATAGGCTCCATCGACAATGCCAAGGAAATCACCCGCTGGGCATTCGAGGCCAAGAAGGGCAAGGTGTCGGAGATTTTCGACATCAACAAGGACTATTTCGTCGTTGCGGTGCTCACCGGCATCAATAAGGACGGCTACAAGGACCTCAAGGAGGTTTCCCCTGTAATCAGGGACATCCTCTACCGCGAGAAGCTCGCCGACCACAAGGCTGCCGAGGTTGCGGAGAAGATTGCCGGACTTGACAACATGACCGCGATTGCCGAGGCTCTCGGGACGACGGTCAGCACGAAGGACGGAATCACCTTCTCGTCGCTCACCTCACAGGGACTCGACCCGGCCTTCATCGGTGCTGTGACTTCAGCCGAGCAGGGCAAGATTTCAGCGCCTGTCAAGGGCAGCTACGGAATCTATGTGTTCAACGTCACGGCCAAGGAGACCGGAGCGTTCTACACCGAGGACGACGCCAACTCCAAGACCGCGCAGATGAACCAGTACATGGCTCAGATGCTGCTCGGCGTGATGAATGAAAACGTCGTTGTTGATAATAGGCCTAGATTCTACTAGTAATCCCTCTCTCTTGCAAATTTTAAAGGCTAATTTAGCGTAACTTAAATAAGAAGGTGATCAGAAGTCTGGTCACCTTTGTTTTTTTTGTCTTGTTTGTTTGAAATAAATGCTCATATTTGTAATATGCTTTTGCACAAATTGATATGAAACGAATTTACATCATTTTTTTTCTGCTTTTTCTCAGTTTAAGTCTTTATGCTTCTCCGACTTTTTTAGAGAATTTCTATAAGGCTTATATGCGGAATATGTTAGCCGGACATGATGGTGAAAATATAGTTATGGTAGATAGTATATTACTTCAAGACTGCGGAGCAAACCCTTTTCTTCGCGAAAATGAAGCTGTTTTTATAAGAGAAAAGCATTCTATACAAATAGTGGATACTAATCGTAATTACAGTGTTGCAGAATGTCAGAGGAGCATTCCTATGACAAAAGACGGAAAAGAATATAAAGAATTACAAAAGAAAATGCTGAATCAGTTTATTGAAAATGAGGATAATATTGTTTTGAGAGACTTGTGTTCCGAGTTCAGTCAAGACTTTGTCATTTTCAATGTAGCATACGATAATTCCGGTTCTTTTGTTGCCGCATCACTTGTATTTCCGAATAAGGACGAGATGGATTCATCCATTATTACGGATGCTTTTCTGAACAGAGTTTATATGACTCTAAGAGAACACCCTCTGGATTCGTGGACGGGGATATCACCTTTCGTAATATTGGCGATGCCAATAAAGTAAACGAAGCCACTGCATTGGATGATGCTATGGTAGCGTTATTGGAACCTTTTCGATATGCTTCCTCACACATTGAACAAGAAATGCATGATGTCGCCGTCCTGCACGACGTAGTCCTTGCCCTCGACGCCGAGCTTGCCGGCGGCGCGGCAGGCCGCCTCGGACTTGAGCGTGATGAAGTCGTCGTACTTGATGACCTCGGCGCGGATGAATCCCTTTTCAAAGTCGGTGTGGATGACTCCGGCGGCCTTAGGCGCCTTGTCTCCCTTATGGATGGTCCAGGCGCGAACCTCGTCGGCTCCGGCGGTGAAGAATGTCTGGAGGTTGAGCAGCGCGTAGGCGGACTGGATGAGCCGCACCACGCCGGATTCCTCAAGGCCGAGCTCCTCAAGGAACATCTGCCTTTCCTCGTAGGTCTCAAGCTCTGCGATGTCCGACTCAATCTTCGCCGAAATCACGAGAATTTCAGCTTCCTCGTCCTTCACCGCCTCGCGCACGGCATCGACATACTTGTTGCCGTCCTTCGCCGAGGCCTCATCGACGTTGCAGACATAGAGTATGGGCTTGTCCGTGAGCAGGAACAGCTCCTTTGCAAGCGCCGCGTCCTCCTGGTTGTCCAGCTTCACGCTGCGGCAGCTCCTTCCGCTTTCAAGCGCCTCCTTGTAGCGGAGCAGAATGTCCATCATCCTCTTCGCGTTCTTGTCCCCGGTGTTTGCCTGCTTTGAAACCTTCACGAGCCTGCTCTCCACCGTCTCAAGGTCCTTAATCTGGAGCTCAAGGTCAATCACTTCCTTGTCGCGGACCGGATCCACGGAACCTTCCACGTGAACGATGTTCGGGTCGTCGAAGCACCTTAGAACATGGAGGATGGCGTCAGTCTCGCGTATGTTCGCGAGGAACTGGTTGCCGAGTCCCTCTCCCTTGCTGGCGCCCTTCACGAGACCCGCTATATCGACGATTTCCACCGTCGCCGGCACGAGGCTCTTGGGGTGGCACAGCCCGTTCAGCACGTCAAGCCTCTTGTCAGGGACAATCGTCGAGCCGATGTTAGGTTCTATGGTGCAGAAAGGGAAGTTGGCGCTCTGTGCCTTTCCCGAGCTTACGCAATTGAAAAGAGTGGATTTTCCGACGTTCGGAAGACCTACTATACCGCATTTAAGTGACATTTTTTTCTTTTTTTATATCGGACTGCAAAAGTAGCAAATGTTTTTCTTTTTCTTTCAATCAATTTCGCCGATTCTTCCGACATTTGGCTGATGTCCGGGAATATGTGAGGGAATATGTGAGGGAATATGTGAGGTAATATTGTGAAACGATAAAATGTCGGGATATATGTCATTGCGGAAATATGTTTTCGTGGCTGTTGCTGTGTGCGTTGGTCTACTTGTGTCGGCAGGAAGGACCGCGGCGCAGGGGGACATCGTGTTCTGGAACCTTGAGAATTTCTTCGACTATTTCGACGACGGCGGGTCTTCTTCGGATTCGGACTTTTCGTCGAGGGGAAGCCGGAGGTGGACCAAGGCGCGGTTCACCAGAAAATGCAATATGGTCGGAAAATCTCTGCTTTGGATTGGGGAGAACTGCTGCGCTGACGGGGAACCTCCGGAGATTGTTGGCGTGGCGGAGGTTGAGAACGGTTTCGTGCTCAACCGTCTCGTGAATTCTCCGGTGCTGAAGAAAATTGGATATGGGTATGTTCACTATGAATCTCCTGACCGCCGTGGAATAGACGTCGCGCTGCTCTATCGCCGGGACAGAGTGAGGATTCTGTCGTCGCGGTCTGTTCATATTTTTCGGGATGACGAAACCGTGATGCCGACGCGGGACATACTGTATGTGTATGCCGAGTTTATCACGGACAGGGAAGGGGCGGACATCAATGAAGAAAATCCCCGAACCGTCAAGGAAACTATGGCGGGGGCTACTGCGAAGCCATCTCGGATTCACCTGCTGGTGAACCACCACCCGTCGAAATTCTCCGGGGCAAAGGCTTCGATGCGGGGCAGGGAACTGGCGATGACGGCTCTGCGGGATGTGTGCGATTCTATAGCGCGTGTCTCTGACGCTCCGATTGTGGCGATGGGAGACTTCAATGACACTCCGGACGGTGCGCAGTTCGGCCTGCTTGCAGGAAGGCTGGAGAGCCTCGCCGGGCCGCTTTCCGAAAGGGGAGAGGGAAGCATAAGGTACGACGGGCGATGGGAGCTTATAGACCACTTTCTCGTGGGGAATATGGCGCGTTCCGGCTGTGGTCCGTGTGTTTCGCATGAGGGAATGACGGAAGAGGGGGATGATGACCGCAATGCAGATAAGGGGACTGATGACCTTGGGAATGGCGGCATGGGCACATTAGAGATGAGCGTCGTGCTGGTCCCGTTCCTTATGACTGAGGACAGGGCGCACACCGGGTTCAAGCCCCTGCGCACATACGTCGGCCCGCGGTATGCCGGAGGCGTCAGCGACCACTGCCCGATACTTCTCCGGTCGGGCGTATGTGCCAGATAAGAAAAGAATATAGACCCCAAAATATTCAAATATTCTCATTTTTCAGCACATATCGTTCATATTGGTAGAATTTGCTTTTGACATATCCATTTTCAGCCAAAAATTTTATAACTTTGGCTTCGCTTGGCGAAAATTCGCCGGCGAACACACATACTGATTACAAAATTTATAAAACTGAACTAATATGGACAAGAAAGCAATTGCTAAGAAATTCGACACCCTGTTCGGAGGTGACGGGGAATTCTATGCTTCGGCGGGACGCATCAACCTCATCGGAGAGCACACCGACTACAACGGCGGTTTCGTGTTCCCGGGCGCCATCGACAAGGGAATCATGGCTGAAATCAGGCTCAACGGAACCAATAAGGTGAAGGCCTTCGCGCTCGACCTCGACGAGTACTGCGAGTTCGGGCTCAACGAGGAGGACGCTCCGGTTCAGAGCTGGGCGAAGTATGTCTTCGGCGTTTGCCGCGAGACCATCAAGAGGGGCGGAAAGGTCGAGGGATTCGACACCGTCTTCTCCGGAGATGTTCCCCTCGGAGCGGGGATGTCGTCTTCTGCGGCGCTTGAGAGCACATTCGCGTTCGCGCTCAACGATATTTTCCAGAACGGAATTGACAAGTTCGAACTTGCCCGCATCGGTCAGAGCACCGAGCACAACTACTGCGGCGTAAACTGCGGAATCATGGACCAGTTCGCTTCCGTTTTCGGAAAGAAGGGTAACCTCATGCGTCTGGACTGCCGCTCGATGGAGTTCGAGTATTTCCCGTTCGACCCGGGTCAGCACGGCTACAGGCTTGTCCTTCTCAACTCATGCGTGAAGCATGAACTTGTGGGTTCTCCTTATAACGACCGCCGCGCGTCCTGCGAGAGGGTTGCCAAGGCTCTCGGTCAGGAGTTCCTGCGTGGCGCCACTATGGAGCAGCTTGACGCAATCAAGGACAAGATTTCCGAGGAGGACTACAAGCGTGCCCGCTATGTCATCGGCGAGGAGAAGCGCGTGCTCGATGTCTGCGACGCTCTCAACAAGGGCGACTACGAGACTGTCGGCGAGAGAATGTATGAGACCCACTGGGGAATGTCAAAGGACTATGAGGTTTCATGCGAGGAGCTTGACTTCCTTGCCACCATTGCTAAGGAATGCGGCGTGACCGGTTCAAGAATCATGGGCGGAGGTTTCGGCGGCTGCACCATCAACCTTGTGAAGGAGGAACTCTACGGGTCGTTCATCGCGAAGGCCAAGGCGGCGTTCATGGAGAAGTACGGGCATTATCCGATTGTCATCGATGTCGTAATCTCCGACGGCGCCCGCCGAGTAATTGAATAAAAGGCGATCTGCTGCGTTACTCGTCTTGATAAAATCCTCACAACCATAAGGTTGCTGTGGTTTTATCTTCGCCGAGTGCCTTGCATCTCATCCTTTTCTTCAATTCCTCTATCAGTTATTGAAAAGAACCTTTTCGATAAGCGAGATCGAGCCAAGCTTGCTTGATCTATGCTGAGCGCAGAAAAGTGGCAATTGAAAATTGAACTTATTTCAGATTGTTTCTGAATAAATTGACTACAACCTCGTCAATCAGACGGTTTTCCTGAAGATTGACGGGGTTTTCCTTTGTCTGTGCCGGAGCTGTGTCCGTCGGGGCGTAAGATGATTTCTGGAGCATCATCAGCGCGAGCAGGACAGGGAGATAGTCCTTCAGGGCACCGCGCAGGGAGCGCAGGGCGAACTGGATGTGGGAGGTCACCTGACGGACGGGGATTCCGTAAGTTTCAGAGATTTCCCCGTATGTCTTTTCGTCGATGCGGCTGGCGAGGAACACCTTGCGGGTGATGTCGGGCATTCCCTCGATGCATCTGCGCACGATGTCCTCGATTTCATCGGCGAACAGGCTCTCCGGATTCAGGCTGCTGAGCGAGCTGATTTCATAGGAAAGCATCCTGTTCCCGCTTTCGTGTATGTCCTTCTGAATCCGTGTCCGCGTCTGCAATGTCTTCAGGTGGTCGAGACAGCGGTTCACGATGGATTTGAAGGCATACGCCTCATAGTTCTCAGTCTTGAGTTCGGAGCGTCTTTCCCACATCCGGATGAAGCATTCGTTTACTATGTCCTCCGCAGCCCCGTCATCGTGGATGTACGAATTGGCGATTTTTACATACATGGGACGGCAGCGGGAGAAGATTCTTCCGAACTCCTCTTCCGTCAGTGCCCTGATATGAGCGTCATCGCCTTTCATTTCTCCCGGAATGCTGATATTTCCCGGCAAATATAATGCTTCATTTCCTATTCCCTCGCATATTCCGTGAAAATTGTTCAGCATATCGCCCGTATTGAAATCTTTGTTCGAGAATTTGATAATTTTGCGAAAAATTTCTGTAAGGCCGGATTATTCACTCGTCTATAAACCGATAAAAAATGAAAAAAGAGACAAAAATGATGACTGACGAACTCCTGTTCCGCTATTTCAGCAACGAGGCTTCCGCTGAGGAAGTCGCGCTCATAGAGCGTTGGCTGGAGGAGAATCCGTCACATCAGAAAGATTTTGACGCGGCGCATTTCCTTTTCAACGCCACCGTGCTCAGGGGAGACGAGATGGCTGCATTGCGTGATTCGCAGAAGGACAGGAAAGTCCGCCGGATGACGGTCATCCGCAGGAGAGTGCTCCGCTATGCCGCCGTCGTGGCTGCTGTTGTCGTTGCCGGCGTCGCCGGAGTCCTCGGGGAAAGGGAACTTTCCTACAGAAACATGATTGCGCAGACAAACGTCATCGAGGTGCCTTCGGGACAGAGAATGACCATTACGCTGAACGACGGCACGAGGGTCTGTCTGAACGGGAACTCGCGAATCGAATATCCTGCCCTCTTCGGACGTGGAGAGAGGCGCGTGAAACTTTCCGGCGAGGCTTATCTCGACGTCACCCACGACGAGAGTCATCCTTTCGTCGTCGAGACATATATGTCTGAAGTCGAGGTTCTCGGAACGAAGTTCAGCGTCTATGCCGACGAGTCCGACGGCCGTTTCGCGACTACATTGCAGGAAGGCTGCGTGAGGGTCACGACGACCGGGGATGACAGATACTCCGAGCAGGTAGTGCTTTCTCCGAACGAGAAGGTTCGCTTCGAGAACAACCATCTGGTAGTGAGCGACGTCGATGCCGAGGAGTCAATGTCGTGGACCGACGGATATATAAACCTTCGCGGAGTGAGCTTCGCCGAACTTATGGAAAGGTTTGAATACACCTACGGCGTGAACATCGTCATCGACAGGGACGAGATGCCGCAGATAGGCTACCGCAGCGGAAAAATCCGTGTGTCCGAGGGCGTGGATTTCGCGCTGGGGCTTCTTCAGAAGGCCTGTGATTTCACCTACACTACGGACTACGAGTCCAACACTATAACGATAAGATAGCGCCGCTCTTGGGGCCGGACGGCAATGCGGCTTGGAATCCGGGACTGGCGCGTTGAATATAAGTTTATTTGATAACCACATAGTTGATATGTGCAAGAAAGTATTATCCAGAATTACAGGCTTGCTGCTCACGGCATTCCTCCTTGCAGCCGGCGTCGTTCCTGCCTTCGCCCAGACGGAGCGGAAGGTCAGCGTCGATGTTAAGGACGTGAAGCTGGAGCAGGTGATGCGGCAGATTGAGAAGCAGACCGGCTGCGTTTTCCTCAACAAGGATGCGGACGTGGAGCAGAGGGTTTCCGTGACCATTTCGGACAAGCCGCTCGACGAAGCTCTGAACATCCTTTTCAGCGGCCGCGACATTGACTGGAAGGTCGAGTCCGGTCACATAATCATCTCACAGAGAGAAGTTTCCGCACCGGGGGGGGCAGAAAGCGCCGGTTCATCCACAGTCTCCGGACTTGTCGTCGATGAGGAGGGACTGCCGGTCATAGGCGCCGGAGTCATCATCAAGGGCACTGCAATAGGCTCCGGAACGGACCTTGACGGAAAATTCGCCTTCACCCTCCCCGAGGGAATGGAGAACTCGGTGCTTGAGTTTTCGTGCCTCGGCTACACCACGCAGGAGTTCAGGATAGGCTCCCGCAGGGTGTTCAACGTCACGATGCGCAGCGATGCAATCGTCATGGAGGGGACGGTGGTGACAGCCCTCGGAATCAAGCGTTCCGAGAAGGCCCTGAGTTACAACGTTCAGCAGATAAGCGCCGACGAGGTGACTGTAAATAAGGACGCGAACTTCATTAACTCCCTGAACGGAAAGGTCGCCGGGCTCAACATCAACGCATCCTCGTCCGGAGTCGGCGGAGCGTCCAAGGTCGTCATGCGCGGTCAGAAGTCCATCTCTCAGTCCTCAAACGCGCTCTATGTCATTGACGGAGTCCCTATGTACACCACCGCAAGGGACGGGGGCACGCAGTTCGCCTCCCAGGGCGCGACCGACCCAATCGCCGACATCAATCCGGAGGACATCGAGAGCATATCCGTGCTCACGGGAGCGGCCGCAGCGGCTCTCTACGGCTCCGACGCCGCCAACGGTGCGATTGTCGTGACAACAAAGAAGGGAAAGGCAGGCAAGCTCACTGCCACGGCGTCGGCTTCAGTCGAAATCATGAACCCTTTTGTGCTTCCGCGTTTTCAGAACCGCTACGGCACGGGAGACCTCAACTCCTCGATAGGCTCGGACGTGCGCAGCTGGGGAAGGCCGATGAACGAGGCGAACAACCCCGGCTACAATCCGGCAAAGGACTATTTCAAGACCGGCGTGACGCACAACGAGAATGTTTCGGTGTCCATGGGAAACGAAAAGAACCAGAGCTATCTTTCAGGCTCTGTCATCGACTCCTACGGGATAGTTCCGAACAACGCATACCGACGCTATAACTTCACTTTCCGCAACACGACATCGTTTCTCGACGACAGGCTCCACCTCGACGTCGGGGCCGCGTATGTCCTCCAGAAGGACCGCAACATGACCAATCAGGGAACCTACAACAACCCTCTGGTCGGCGCGTACATCTTCCCTCGCGGGAACAGCTGGGATGCGGTGAAGATGTTTGAGCGCTATGACGTCACACGCCGCCTTTCCACCCAGTGGTGGCCGATAGGTGATGCGGGAATGACGATGCAGAACCCTTACTGGATCAACTACCGCAACCTCCGCGAGAACCGCAAGGACCGCTTTACGCTCAACGCGCAGCTCTCCTATGACATCCTTGACTGGCTCAATGTGTCCGGGCGCGTGAAGATGGACCAGTCAGCCACGAAATACACCGAGAAGTTCTATGCATCGACTTTCACTCAGCTCACGGAAAGCTCGCAGAACGGTCTCTACGGCATCTCCGAGATGACCGACAGGCAGATTTACGCTGATTTCCTCGTGAACGTGAACAAACGCTTCGGCGAGGACTGGAGCCTTCAGGTGAACCTCGGCACTTCCATTTCCGACATGTACTATGACGCACTAAAGAACCGCGGCCCGATTGCGGACGGCGAGATGTCCGACGAGCGCGCCGGACTGGCGAACGTGTTCAATGTGCAGAACCTCAGCAACTCCACCAAGACGACGAGGCTTCAGGAAGGCTGGCGCGAGCAGACTCAGTCGGTCTTCGGTTCGGCCGAGGTCGGCTACAAGGGCGCTTACTATCTGACTCTCACCGCCCGCAACGACTGGCCTTCACAGCTTGCAGGCCCGCATTCCAACAGAAAGTCGTTCTTCTACCCTTCCGTCGGAGGCTCGGTGGTGCTGTCACAGATTATTCCGAATATGCCCGAAAACCTTGAATATGTGAAAATTCGCGGTTCATACGCATCTGTCGGAACGGCCTTCGAACGCTACATCGCAAACCCGATGTACCAGTGGAACGCGAGCGGGCTGAGCTGGAACACGCAGACGCAGTATCCGGTCTATGACCTCAAGCCCGAACTCACCGACTCATTCGAGGTCGGTCTGTCGCTGCGGTTCCTCAAATGGTTCAGCCTCGACGCGACATATTACCGGACGAACACGAAGAATCAGACATTCAATCCCCAGATTTCCACGGGTTCAGGTTCATCGGACATATTCATCCAGTCCGGAGACGTCCTCAATCAGGGAACAGAAGTTACCCTCGGGTTCGGCAAGACATGGGACAAGTTCACATGGAACTCCAACTACACATTCTCGTTCAATCAGAACAGGATCATGTCCTTGGCGGACAATGTGATGAATCCCGCTACGGGAGAGACTTTCTCCGTCTCGCAGCTTGACATGAACGGTCTTGGCCTGGCGCACTTCATCCTCCGCGAGGGCGGCACGCTCGGCGACCTCTATTCGCTCGCGGACTTCCAGTACGACACGAACGGCCACATCGTCGTGAACGAAGACGGCAGCGTCACCCCGAAGACTTTCAGCAGCAGCGACGACTACGTGAAGCTCGGCAGCGTCCTTCCAAAGTCGAACATGTCCTGGAGAAATGACTTCAGCATTGGCGGATTCAACTTCGGATTCCTCATCACGGCACGAATCGGAGGCATCGTCTATTCGAGCACGCAGGCCATACTTGACTACTACGGCGTGTCCGAGGCCTCGGCGGAGGCGCGTGACAGAGGAGGCGTGCTGATTAACGGCGGCGACCTGATTGACGCCAACCGCTGGTACAGTTCCGTCGGAGGCTCCAATCCGCTTCCGCAGGAATACACCTACTCCGCGACCAACGTGCGCCTTCAGGAGGCGTCGATAGGCTACACCATCCCCAAGAAAGTCCTCGGCAATGTGTGCGACCTCACTCTTTCTGTCGTGGGACGCAACCTCTGGATGATTTACAACAAGGCTCCGTTCGACCCGGAATCGATAGCGACGACGGGCAACTACTATCAGGGAATCGACCATTTCATGATGCCGTCGCTCCGGAGCTTCGGGTTCAACGTGAGGATGACATTCTAATTATTTGGAGGAATATGATTATGGAAAACAATACAGAAAAAAGATTTCTCAGCTCACTTCGTTCGGTCGAAATGACAATGGAGTCCCGTCTGTCATTCCGAGCGAAGCCGAGGAATCTTTGCGCAGGGATAATCCCGGCTCTTTTCCTCGGGCTTGTCGCTGCCTCTTGCACAGGAAAATATCTGGAAATCAACACCAATCCCTACGAGGTGAACCGCGACCAGACCCTCACCGACGGCTATGCCATCTCTGCCGCCATCTCAGCGATGGGCGGAGCGGTGGTCTCGACGGACGTGAACACGGCTCAGTTCACCGACTGCCTCCTCGGCGGTCCCATGGGCGGCTACTACTCCACCACGGGCGCGTTCGAGAAGACCATCGACAACTTCAACCCGACCGACGACTGGACGAGGGTGCTTCTCGCCAGCGACAAGATTATCCCGACTCTCTACTCGAACCTTTCGGAGCTCCGCAGCATAACGGACGACCCTCTCACCCTCGCCATAGGCGACATAATCAAGGTCACGGCTATGCTCCGCGTCACCGACACCTACGGTCCGATTCCATATTCACAGATCGGTCAGGGCGGAAAGATTACAGTGGCCTACGACTCGCAGGAGAAGGTCTATGACACGATGTTCGCCGAACTCGACGGAGCCATTGCCTCGCTCACGGAGAACCGCCTCTCAAGCATATCCCCTAAGGCGGATCCGGTCTATGACGGCACTGCCGTGAAATGGTGCAGGTTCGCCAACTCGCTGAAGCTCAGGATGGCGATGCGCATCGTGTATGCTGCTCCGGAGAAGGCGAAAAAGATGGCCGAGGAGGCCGTGAACCACGAAATAGGGTGTTTCACGGACAATTCCGACAACGCCATGCTCCGTCCGGTGGCATTCGGCGAAAAGGGCAATCCGCTCTACACTGCAATAAAGTACAACCAGCCTTCAGGCTCAGTGACGGGCGGCGACACCCACGCGGCTGCGGACATCATCTGCTACATGAACGGCTACAACGACCCGCGCCGCGCCAAATACTTCATCAAGTCCGAGTTCGAGGGCATCGACTGGGCCGGAATCCGCGTGAGCGTGGAGAAGCCGTCCCTCAACAGCGTGGGACGCAAGTATTCCGGAGTGAATGTCTCCACCACCGACCCTATCGTGTGGATGAATGCGGCCGAGGTCGCTTTCCTCAAGGCCGAGGCAAAGGCGGTGTTCGGATTCGACATGGGAGCGGGCACTGCGGAGGAGTTCTACAATGAGGGAATCCGTCTCTCCTTCGAGCAGAACGGCGTGGCCGGCTACGCGGACTACATCGCGAACGACACCGACAGGCCGTCCTCCTACACCGACCCGGCGGGGCTGAACAGCTACGCCACGCCGCTTTCCGACCTTACGGTCAAGTGGGACGAGTTGGCGACGACGGAGCAGAAGCAGGAGCGCATCATCATCCAGAAGTGGATTGCGAACTTCAACAACGGCATCGAGGCCTGGTCCGACCATCGCCGCACCGGCTATCCCAAGTTCTTCCCGGCAAGCGACGCCGGAAACAAGAGTTCCGGAACCGTGGATAATGAGTTCGGGGCGAGGAGAATGCCCTACCCGCTCGCGGAATACTCCAACAACGGGGAGAACGTGAACGAGGCCGTGGCCAATTATCTCGGAGGCCCGGACAGGATGAGCACGAGGCTCTGGTGGGACTGCAACCC
>DJPQ01000110.1:5955-18363 GCA_002439805.1 Bacteroidales bacterium UBA6408 | reverse complement strand
AGGCTCTGGTGGGACTGCAACCCTGCGGTCGGGACAAAAAAGTAAGCGGCCGCGGAACGCTCGAATTAAATGATAGTGAAGCAGAAACTGTAATATGAAAGGATTTGTAAAGACATCAATAATCGCCCTCGCGGCATCGTCGCTCGTCGCCGTCTCCTGTGCCAAGTGGACACAGCCGGAGAGCCTGGACTTCCGCCGCGAGACCCCGGAGCAGATTGATCCGGCGGGGTATGAGACTCGGCTAAAGGCAGTGCGTGAGTGGAAACGCACTGTCCATAACATAACTATAGCCACAATCAGCGGGACATCATCAACTCCTTCGTTCCGTTGGCAGCATCCGAAAGACATTCCCGACAGCGTCGATTTCATCTGCATCAAGGATTTTTCCGGACTGCATGAGAGTCTCGCGGACGAACTTGCCTATGTGCGTGAAAAGAAAGGTACTGCAAGCCTCGCATACATTGATTATTCCGCGATTGCAGAGTCCTGGTCACAGATTGAGGATGAAAATGAGGATTCCATGCTCACTGACGCGGACAGAGACGAGTATTTCAAGGAAAATGTGGCCGCTCTGTTGGATTCGGCGGAAAAGTCAGGCTTTGACGGTCTGATGGTTTCGGTGGAGCAGATTGAATATGCCTCAGACGACGTTTTCATCAGTGCCGTAAAATCTTGGAAAGAAAAGCGTCCGGATGCCCCGGTAGTCCTGCGCGGATATGCCAGACACATCTCAGATACGGAATTTGCATCGTCCTGTGCGTACTATGTAGTGGTCGCGGGTGAACTATCGTCGCCGGGTCAGCTGATTCTGGAGACAACGAGATGCATCGGAAGCGTTCTTCCGTCTGACCGCGTACTCCTTGAGGTCTCCGTCCCTTCCTCCGAGACTCCGGAACAGACTGGAATCGCTCCGGAAGCTGCGGCCGAGTGGGTGCTTGCACAGAAGGACAACAGAAACTTTACGCCTCAGGGCATTGTCTTCGGCAATGCGGAGGACGACTATTGGCGGAATGACAGAAATTACGGGTCGTTGAGGACTGTTATCGAAATACTGAATCCACAAGTTAAATAGGCCATGAGAAATCGTCTGAAGACAATAATAATGACGGCACTGGTTGCCGTGTCCTGCGTAACCGAGCAGGATTTGCTTGAAAACCGCTTGTTTTACACATCCGACAATCTTCGCAGCGAGATAAGGGTCGCTGTTGACGAGGGGATCTATGAGGCCGTCCGCACTGTATCCGCCTCGGTTGCCTCCCCGCTGAAGGAAGATTTGACAGTGGATTTCATAAAATCTCCGGAACTTCTTGAAACTTACAGACAGGCATATTACTCGCCGGCCGCGGAACTTCTGCCGGATGAGTGCTGCGACATCGCAGGCCTCAGTTCCAAGATTGTAAGAGGTTCAGTTGAGTCTCTTCCTGCTGAGATTCATTTCAGCGGACTTGATGCGCTTGACTTGTCGTGGTCAAAAGAATATGTACTTCCCGTGACTCTGAGGTCAGACGGCGTCGCTGTTCTGGAATCGGCAAGGACAATGTATTTCGTCATACGCAAGGCGTACCTTGTCAACATGGCCGGGAATATGTCCTCCAACCGCGCATGGCCGGTGTGGGACAATTTCGACAAGGTGAAGAACCTTGAGGCGTTCACGCTGGAGGCTCTCGTCTATAACAACGGGTTTGACAACGGGATGGTCGTTGATGGAGCCGAAACTTGGAATGCCGACGGAATAAACACCATTATGGGGGTGGAGGATCATTTTCTTGTCCGGATAGGTGATTCTTCCATACCGTCGAACCAATTGCAGGTGGCGTGTGCATACAAGGATGAGGCAGGGAACACGACATACAGGAAGGCGGTCACATCTTCTGCCTGCCAGCTGAAGAAAGACCGGTGGTATCATATTGCAGTGACGTTTGACAGGGGGCTTGTCTGCATATATATTGACGGAAAACTGAAGGCCTCGGAAAATGTGAGGGCGATAGGGTACGGGACCGACAGCGATGGGAAACAGTATCCTGTGGAGTTCACTTCCGTGAATTTCGGAGCTCCGCATTCGGAGGAGGATGACGGCAAGCCGCGCTGTTTCTGGGTAGGGTATTCTTATCAGCCGGCACGCTATCTTGACGGAATGCTTGCCGAGGTCCGGCTCTGGGACAAGGCTCTGTCTGTCGGGGAAATAAATGCTTCCGGGCATTTCTATAAGCTCTATGCGTCGGATATTGACGATAGTCTGCTTGCCTACTGGAAGTTTGACGATGGGGCTGGCAAGATGGTGAAGGATCATTCTTCCTATGGCTATGACCTGACGGCCCAGCGCGACATCGCATGGTATCCGGTTGAATTGAAATAAGTTATCTACAGTTTAATAAACACTAAATTTTTGTTCATGAAAAAGATTCTTTATTTTGCCACTGCGGCAATGCTGTTGTTCAGCGGCTGCAGCAAGGAGACTCCAAAGCCGGAGGATTCAATCTCTGTCAATCCGACGGAGAAATCGTTCGGCCCGGAAGGGGGCTCGGTTGAGGTTACGGTGAAAAGTTCCGGAGACTGGCTTTTGGACGGGGATTGCGAGTGGGCTTCTCCGAGTGCCGTTTCAGGCGCGGACGGTGACGTCGTCACATTTACTGTCAGTCCGAACGACAAGCATGAAGCCCTCAGCACGGTCTTCACTTTCATTTCCGGAGACAAGAAGGCCGATTTTGAGATAAGGGTTGCCGAGCACGCGCTTCCTGTATTCAAACTCACTTCAGACCCGAAGGTGACGGCGATATGCACGGAATGCTTCTTCGATGTCAGCATTGAGACAGATCTCAAGTTGAAGGACATTACGGTGAAAATTGATGAAGCCGCAGCATCATGGATTAAGTTCTATGCCGTTGAGGGCGGCAAATACACCTTCAGGGTAAGCCCGAACGGCAATGAGACAGTGAGGACTGGAGGCGTGACCTTGTCTGCGGATCTTTGTGACGACATAAGGGTTGAGGTATCTCAGAACGCTAAGTCCAAGATTGTGCTTGCCGCCCAAAAGTATGAGTGCAAGTCGGAGGCAGGGACTGTGGATGTTGTTGTTTCGGAGACGAACATCGAGTTTGACGCTGTCGTCCCGCAGGAGTTTCAGAGCTGGATTTCCGTGAAGGAAATAAAGGGAAACACCGTTACATTGTCTCTGACTGAAGCTGAAGAACGCCGCGAGGGAAAGATTCAGGTCGTTGCCAAGGACGGCACGCTGACCGTCGAGGCCGAGATTGTGCAGCTGGCTCCGGAGCGTGGTGCAAAAGTGACTGTCATCGATGGAGTGGAATCATCGTGGATTCTGTACAAAGAGCCGTGGTGGCCAAAATTTTTCAACGTCTACGGCAACAGTTTCGCGTACTGGAATCCTACTGATTATGGAACCTCTCCAGCGTATCTGTTTTGGAAGGACACTTCTGAAAGTAATGTAAAGGGTTATGTGAAAGAAGGATTCTATGGCTACATAGACATGTTTGAGGTCAAGCCTATTGTCGGTTTGAGGATGAGGTATCACGAGAGTAGAGGAGACACATCCTTGAAATTCTCCGTTTCCAATGACGGCGAGAACTGGACGGAGCTGGGGACATTCGGCGACGGGACAACCAACAAGGAAAACAGGTATTTCAAGTTCGAAGGTCTTGAGTGCCGGTATTTCAAGTATGAACCTCTTGGACAAAATAACGAGAAACTGCCTATATTTCTCTATAATATGATGTTTTACCATCTATAAAAAATCAATCAATGAAAAGCAGATTGTTTCTATCCCTGATAATTCCGGCGCTCGCCGCCTGTTTCCTTAATTCCTGCACATCTGAGGCGCAGGAGACTCTTGAGGTTTCCCCGGCTTCCATAAGCTTCGAGGCAACCGGAAATGAAAATAAAGTTTTGAAGGTCACGACAAATGCGTCTGACTGGTCTTTTGTGAACTCTTCATGGATTGAGGGTTCAAAGAGCGGGGACGAGCTTGTGGTTAACTGCAAGGACAACACTTCTCTCTCCCCGCGTGAGGGGTGGCTGAGGGTTTCCGCCGGAGCTGCGGAGCCGGTAGTGGTGAAGGTCACGCAGAAGGCGGCCGAACCTCAGCAGCCATCAGGTGAACCTGTGTCACTTGTCAGTGTGAACGGCGTGACTGACATAAAGGTCAAGGACGAGAATGAAATAACGCTTTCGGTTGCGGTTTCTCTTCCGTCTCCGGCAGAAAATTCAGTGACGGTGAAACTTGTCGCGGACTATGACTATCTTGATGCCTTTAACAAGTCTGATCTCTACCATTTCAGAAAAGCCGTCCTTCTCGAATCAGGGCGTGTCACGCTTCCGGAGAATGTCACGGTTACAATTCCTGCGGGAAGGAGCGAGTCGGAGGCTCTTTCTGTTAAAGTCGATGTTTCCGGCTTTGCGTACGATGAGAGACATCTTCTTCCTCTGAGCCTTGAGGTTGTCGAGAATGCCGCCGTTTCAGACGAAGGCCGCGCCAATTTTGTGCTTACCCGTCCGAAGCCGATAAAGAATGTCGTCATCTATGAGGTGAACGAGACAAACCCGCTGAATACTCTCGAATACAAGCTTGAAGACGGCTCGTATTTCTTTGATTCCGCAGTGCTTTTCTCTTCCAACATCATCGACAGGGACGGCGAACCCCGTCTCTCCAACAACGCTAATGTTCAGGCTTTGCTTGACCAGTGCGCCGTGTATGTACAGCCGTTGCGCGATGCCGGAATCAAGGTTTATCTCGGGCTTCTCGGACATCACACAATTGCCGGCCTCGGAAACCTGTCGGACAAGGGTGCCAGACTTTTCGCGGAGGAAGTCGCGGAGGCCTGCTACATCTACGGTCTTGACGGAGTGTTCCTCGACGATGAATACACTTCATACCCGGAAACTCCCAAGAACGACAACTACACCGATGCTTCCCTTTATGCCGCAGGCCGTCTCTGCTATGAGCTGAAGAGGGCGATGAAGATGAAGTGCCCGTGGGAGACAGAAGTCTCGTATTGGGTCTATGGGAACTTCAGAACCATTCTTTATCCTGTCGTTGATGATGGCGTCGAGCATCCTGTAAGTTCGTTCATAGACATCGTTCTTCCGGGCTATGGCGGTGTGGGACGCCGCTATGCGGACCTCACGAATGCCAACTGCGGTGTCGCCGCTTACGAGTTGAATAAGGGCAGCGTTCCTCGCGGGGAACTCGGCTCGGCTGTAGCTGACGGATATGGCTACTGTATGTGGTTCTGCTTCCATCCTTCTGACAAGGGAACCATTTCGAACAATCTGAATCGCTCTCTGGGAGGTTTCCGTGACGCGGCGCAGGCATTCTACGGGCAGACGGTCCTCGACCCGAAGAATTACTATGACAAGCTCGGAGAGGGCTCGTTCGACCCTAATCCGCACGCCTTTTAGGATTCGGTGATTACAACATTTCCCGGTGCCGCTCCCCATTGAGGACTGCAGCGCCGGGATTTTTTGTTCCGCGTCCGGTGCATTTACATTGAGGAAAATTTGCGCTGGGTTGTATTCAGGCATTAAAATACACGAGCCAAAACTATCAAAATTCTGGAGCTATGGCTCGCCAATAATTATAGGTGAGCCACAACTCCTATTTTCTGCGAGTTTTGGCTCACTTATAATTGCATAATAGCATTTTTTGATAGCTCTGCGGTCAAGTAACCATCATACTAACAAGGCTCTTAGCAATAAACTCAATTTTGGAAAAAACGGACAAAATGAGGAATTGCACAATCTCATTGCAGATCGGATCTCGGTTCGCGAAGGGTGCGAAGCGGGTCTCCGGTTCCTATCTGCATTGAAATCCAGAGGGCGAAGAACCTGTCTGTCAGTGAATAGACTTTTGACCTTTCCGTAATGAGGTCCTTGTCCAGAAGTTTCTTCGCCGCCGACTGAACGGAACTTGCGGACGAAAGGCGGTGCTTCAGAATGAAGGCGGCGGAAGTAATCGCCGAAGCCTCCCCGTCAAGCGCTATTGCATAGAGGAGTTCCTTCTGCTTTTCGGGAATGTTGGACAGAATCTCGCGGAAAACCATATCGTAAGAGCCTACGAGCGATTGCAACGCTTCGCATATCGTGTCTGTTGAGCAGACCCCTCCTTTCGGAGTGTCCGCAAACGATTCGTTGAAAGTCTTCTGAACATAGAACGTGTGTCCTCTGAAGAAATCATAGACTGCAGAGGCTTCTTTTTCGGTGATATTCTTTCCGAATTTGCGGAAATTCCCGACGATGAACGGAACATATATATCCCGCGCTATCTCATTGAGTTCAAGCATGTCCGCGCTGCGGTAGAACGGACGGTTCGACGAAAGGAACATCTCCTGCATCATGTGGCGCCCGCTGCCGGCGTATATGAAATTGCAGTTTCCTGATTTCTGGATATGCCCGCGCAGAAGAGCCTCGATGTTCTTTTCCGGGTACTTCGCAATCTGCTGAAATTCGTCGATGGCCACGATGCAGGGCTTGTCGGCCTTGTTCAGATAGTCAAAGATTTCCTCAAGCATAAATTCCGGCCTTTCAATGTCCCCCAGTTCTATGCTGAAGGTCGGAAGACCGGTCGAAATGTCGAATCCGAATCTGCCGCTTATCGATTTGAGGGTCTGAAGAAACATCTTCGCCATTTTCCTGCTGAGCGGCTGCAATGTCTCGTAAATTTCCTTTCCGAGGATGTATGTAAATTCCCGTAGGCTTGAAGTGTGAAGAATATCGATGAAGAATGTGTAGTAATCGTCCCGAATCTCCGGACGTTCATAGCAATAGCGTATCAGCCCCGTCTTTCCCATTCTTCTCGGGGATATGAGAACGAGATTGTTCCCGTTCGTCACTGACTTGACAAGCCGCTCCGACTCGACGACCCTGTCACAGAAATACTTCGCGTCAATCTTTCCCGTAACAACAAACGGGTTTCTTTCCTTAGCCATAGCCTTTCATGATTTTATTGCAAATATAATTATTCGATTCACATAATGCAAATCGAATAAACTAAATTTCTGGAAAAACGGACAAAACCTCGATAAAGGCGTTGAAAAAACGGACAAGACGCTTGCAAGGGGCGGTTAGGAAAGGATGACGAAAACTATCAGCAGGTCGCCGAAGACTGAGCGGAAGACTGCAAGGGCACGCTGAATTTCGGTGGTCACCTGCCTGGTGGTGAGCTGATATTCCTCGGCTATCTCCTTGTAGGTCAGCCCGTCCATACGGCTTGCAACAAAAATGTCGAAGCTTTTTTGCGGAAGCCTCCTGCGGCACTCGGCAATCCTCTCGTTCAGGTCGGAAAGGAAAGCCATTCCGTTCGAGTCACGTTCCGCCAGAATCCCCAGCATCGCGTCCCTGAGCGCCGTGTCCCTGATTTCCCGGTGCGCGGACGAAAGCATCGATTCCCGCTTGATGTAGTCATAGCTCTTGCTCATCACCACACGGTGGAAATATCCCCTCACGTTGCTTCCCTCCACGAAAATATCCTTCTTTTCGAGAATTTTCACGATGCTTTCGGAATATATGTCTTCCGCGACCGCCCTCTCCCTGACAAAAGACATGGAATGGGCGATGAACCTGCCCCTGTCCTTGTGGATGGAGGCGAGCTCTCCCATAAAATATGTCATGTCTTCGCTTTTCATAGCGGGATACATACAAGCTTTCCGACCCCAAAAATCAAGAATTTTACGGAAAAACGCAAAAAAAGTTAAAAAAATATGTCAACATCCGTTTTTCAATCCTTTATATATGTGAACGACCCCGAAAGCACGGGCCATAAAAAGCAAATGATGAAAGAAATTGACGACAAAATGCTGTTCCGCTACTTCAGCTCCGCCACGACGGCCGAAGAGGAACACGCAATCAATGACTGGCTGCTCCTTGACAAGGCGAACGAGGAGAGGCTTCGCGAAAGCTACAGGCTTTGGGAGGCTCTGCTCTTCAGCGGCGAGGACAGCGAAAGGCGCGGGCTCAGGCGTCGGAGGCGGAGAACCGTCATTCGCAGAATCGGGCTCGCGCTTCTCAATGCGGCGGCCCTTGCCGCATTCTTTGTCGTGGCCGGGCATGTCATGACAGAGCGTGAGGAAGACAGGCTCGCATCCACGATGAACAGGATAGAAATCCCGGCCGGTGGAAAGATGGACTTCACCCTTTCAGACGGCACCAAGGTGTGCCTCAATGCCGGAGCCGTACTCAGCTACCCGATGCAGTTCTCCCGCAGTTCCCGCGAAGTGTCGGTTTCCGGAGAGGCGTGGTTCGACGTCGCCCACGATGAGGACAAGCCTTTCGTAGTCAAGACATTCCTTTCGGAAATAGAGGTGCTCGGAACGAAGTTCAACGTCAATGCGGACGAGGAAAGCCGGGAATTTTCGGTGGCTCTTCTCGAAGGCAGCATCAGGCTCCGCAGCGATGCCGGGGAGAGGCTTATGACGCCGGGTGAAAAGGTGAGAATCACAGGGAGGACGCTTGTCTGCGAGGCCTGCGACATGACACGTGAGACTCGCTGGATGGACGGGGTCATCGGCATCGGAGGAATGACGTTCCCGGAAATAATGAGGGAGATGGAGCGGGCGTTCGGCGTGAAAATCGTCATAGAACGCGAAGATATGCCGGAAATTGGCTTCTCGGATGCGGAAATTCACCGCAGCGAAGGGGTTGAGTCCGCGCTCAGGTCCCTCCAGTACGCCGGAGTCAGGTTCAGCTACACCCACGACTTCGCAACCGAGACCATATACATAAGATAACTCAAGTTTTGCAAGTGCGGAACTTGAATACGATAACCGGAAATATACAACACTAACTGATAACCAGGGACCGTTCCCACTCGGGATGGTTTCGCAAAGCTTTAATTCATGAACAGATACCGAATTCCGCAAAGGAGCTGCTGCCTGTTCCTGTTCCTGATTCTCTTCCTGCTGCCGGCCAGGGCAACCCCAGGACTCCAGTCCGATGATGTCCGCCTGACGCTCCAGCTGAAGGACGTCACGCTCGCCAAGGCGATAGACAGCATCAAGGAACAGAGCCCCTACCTTTTCTTCATCAGCATAACGGACCTTGACAGGAAAGTGTCGCTGTCGGTGAAAGACGAGACGATAGAATCCGTCTGCGCAAAGCTCTTCACCCCGTTGAAAATCAGCTGGCGAGTCAACGGGCACTACATCTACCTCACCAACGCCCCGGAGTCTTCCTCCGTGACACTGAAGGGAACGGTGACCGACGGCTCCGGCGCCGCAGTCCCGGGCGCGGCAGTTGTCGTGCAGGGAACATCGACCGGAACAGTCACCGACATTGACGGCCATTTCACCCTCCTCGTCCCGGGCGACCTCCTCGGAGGAACGCTCGAGTTCAACTCTCTCGGCTACGCGATTGTACGCAGGGAGATTGGCGAGCGGCGGGTTTTCAACGTCACGCTCAGGGAGGAGAGCACGGAACTTGAGGGGACCGTGGTCACGGCCCTCGGCATCAGGCGCGACCAGAAGGCCCTGAGCTACAATGTGCAGGAGGTCAAGTCCGACCTGCTCACCGCCGTCAAGGACGCCAATTTCATCAACTCGCTCAACGGCAAGGTCGCCGGCGTGAACATCAACGCTTCCTCTTCCGGTGTCGGCGGCGCGTCCAAGGTGGTGCTCAGGGGCAACAAGTCCATCAGCCAGTCTTCCAACGCGCTGTATGTCATCGACGGCATCCCGATGTACAACTTCGGCGGAGGCGGCGGCACGGAGTTCGACTCCAAGGGAGCGTCCGAGTCCATCGCAGACATCAACCCCGAGGACATCGAGAGCATCTCCGTGCTCACCGGCGCGGCTGCAGCTGCCCTCTACGGTTCGGAGGCGGCCAACGGAGCCGTAATGATAACCACGCGGAGCGGCCACGCCGGCAAGGTCTCCGCCACGTTCACATCCAACACCGAGTTCCTCTCCCCGTTCCGTCTTCCCGAGTTCCAGAGCCGCTACGGCACCGGACTCAACGGAAAGAGCGGCAACAGCGGAACTTACAGCTGGGGCGCGAAGCTTCCCGACGGCACCAAAGGCTACTCCCCTTCAGACTACTTCGAGACCGGGCACTCCTACACCAACTCGTTCACGCTGAGCGGAGGCACGGACCGCAACCGGACTTATCTCTCAGCCGCCGCCCTCAACTCCGACGGCATCATCCCGAACAACCGCTACGACCGCTACAACTTCACCTTCCGCAACACCACCTACCTGCTGCGCGACCGCCTCAAGATAGATGCGTCCGCAGGCTACATAATGCAGAAGGACCAGAACATGACTAATCAGGGCGTGTATTCCAACCCGCTTGTCCCGGCATATCTCTTCCCGAGAGGCGACAACTTCAATGTCTATCGCAGCTTCGAGCGCTACAATGCCGGAACGAAACTGATGGAGCAGTTCTGGAGCAGCGACCTCGAGGGCGACCTGCGAATGCAGAACCCCTACTGGATAAACTACCGCAACCTGCGGAACAACGACAAGAAACGCTATATGCTCTCGCTCTCCGTCTCGTTCGACATCCTCGACTGGCTGGACGTCGCCGGCCGCGTGAGGGTTGACAACGCCTCGAACCTCTACACCCAGAAGCTCTACGCCTCGTCCAACGCGACCCTCACCGAGGGCGGCACCAACGGTCACTACACCGAGGCGCGGACCTATGACAAGCAGACCTATGCGGACCTGATGCTCAACGCCAACAAGTCGTGGAGGGAGTGGAGCATTGCGGCCAGCCTCGGCACGTCGTACAACAACATAGGCACGGACGAGCTGCGCTACGGCGGCCCGATACAGGACAACGGTCTGGCGAATGTGTTCAATGTGTTCGACCTCGACGACACGAAGAAACGCGCAAGCAAGAGCGGGTGGAACGACGAGACGCAGTCGGTGTTCGGCAGTGTGGAGGTGGGCTGGAGACGGTCGCTCTACCTGACGGTCACGGGAAGGAACGACTGGGCGTCCCAGCTCGCCGGCTCTTCGAGCAAGTCGTTCTTCTATCCTTCGGCGGGTCTCTCGTGGGTCCCGACCGCCATGTGGGAAACGGGCGCCCTGAGCTACCTCAAGCTCCGTGGCTCGGTGGCCTCGGTCGGAATGCCGTTCCCGCGCTTCCTGACGATTCCGACCTATGAGTACGACGCGACGAACCGGATATGGAAGGACAAGACCCACTATCCGATAGGCGACCTGAAGCCCGAGCGGACCCTCACTTGGGAGGTCGGTCTGGAAACCCGGCTCTGGCAGGATCTGAGCGTCAATCTGTCATGGTATCTCGCGGACACCTACAACCAGACCTTCGACCCTTCTCTCCCGCCGTCCTCGTCCTACACGACGATTTACCTCCAGACGGGCAGCGTGCGCAACACCGGAGTCGAGGCGAGCCTCGGCTACAGCCACAGCTGGGGAGGATTCACATGGGACAGCGGCTTCACCTTCAGCCACAACCGGAATGAGATAACCGACCTCGCGGACGGCGCGGTGAACCCCGTCACCGGAGAGAGCCTTGACCTTGAAAAACTTGAGATAAAGGCTCTGGGCAAGGCGAAGTTCATTCTCCGCAAGAGCGGCACGCTCGGCGACCTCTACACCAGTTCGGGTCTGAAGCGGAACAACTACGGCTACATCGAACTTGACGACAACGGCGAGGTCAGCCTTGTTGACAACGGCGAGGAACTCTGTCTCGGCAGCGTCTTCCCGACCTGCAACCTCGCGTGGCGCAACGACTTCAGCTGGAACGGATTTCATCTCGGCTTCCTGTTCAGCGGCCGCATCGGTGGAATCTGCTATTCGGCGACGCAGGCCAGCCTCGACCTCTACGGCGTGTCCGAGGCCTCTGCCTCCGCCCGTGACGCGGGAGGGGTGCTTGTGAACGGCCGCGAGCTCATTTCCGCGCAGAAATGGTATCAGAAGATAGGCTCGCAGAGCGGACTGCCCCAGTACTACACCTACGACGCGACATCCTTCCGTCTTCAGGAACTGTCGGTGGGCTACACCATGCCGAGGAAATGGTTCCGTGACAGGGCCTCGCTCACCCTCTCCTTTGTGGGACATAACCTCTGGATGATATGGTGCCGCGCCCCGTTCGACCCGGAAAGCGTCGCATCGACCGGCAACAACTATCAGGGCATAGACTATTTCATGATGCCGTCGCTGCGCAGTCTCGGACTCAACGTCAGGCTTGATTTCTAAAAACGAAGGAGGGAATATCCATGAGACAATATATCAAGAACATAAAGCTGATGGCCGCATTGGCCGCCGTCACTCTCGTCCTCGTCTCCTGCACGGAACGATTCGAGAGGCTCAACACCAATCCGAACCAGGTCACGGCCGGACAGATGGAGGCGCGCAACTACCGCACGGGAACCAAGGTCCTTTCTCTCCAGAGCCTCGTCGTCCCGGTCGAGGAGCACCAGTACCAGTTCATCGA
>DJPQ01000110.1:0-5927 GCA_002439805.1 Bacteroidales bacterium UBA6408 | reverse complement strand
TTCGGTGGCTACATCGGGAGCACCGTGGACACATGGCAGACCCGTTTCGAGACCTTCAACCCATCGACAGACTGGCGCAAGGCGACATTCTCCGACATCATCACGGAATTCTATGCGCCCTACCGGGGCATCGTCGGCGGAACAGACGACGAGGTCGCCCGCGCATTCGCCGCGCTCTTCCGCGTGGCCGTGATGCAGCGCCTGACCGACAACTACGGCCCGATACCTTACGGGGACATCCTGAAGACAGAAAAGATAACCGTGAAGTACGACTCCCAGGAGGCAGTCTATGCCCAACTGTTCGAGGAACTTGACGGCGCGATAGAGGCGTTCGCCGCCAATGCCGCCCTCCCCGCCTCGGGATGGAGCAACTACGACAAGGTCTATTCTGGCAACATCGCGCAGTGGCTTCGCTACGCCAACTCCCTGAAGCTGAGGATGGCCATGCGCATAAGCTACCGGGACCCGGAACTCGCGAGGCAGAAGGCCGA
The DNA here is from genome assembly GCA_002439805.1 of Bacteroidales bacterium UBA6408. GTDB lineage: Bacteria > Bacteroidota > Bacteroidia > Bacteroidales > UBA932 > Cryptobacteroides. The sequence continues at coordinate 5,436 of DJPQ01000110.1, read as the reverse complement.
GGAAGCGATTGCCGGAGGGCTCATCCTCACCAACGAGGACAACGCCTGCATGCATCCCAACGAGAACCGGATGACGCTCATCTACAACAGCTGGAACGACCACCGTGTCGGAGCCGACATACTGAGCTTCATGACCGGCTACAATGACCCTCGTCTGGAGAAGATGTTCCTCAAGAGCACGGGAGCCAACCCGCAGTTCGTCGGAATACGCATAGGCTCCTCCGTCGCCAAGAAGAGCGAGGCCATAGAGGCATATTCCAACCTCATAGTGAACTCCGACAGCCCGATTCTCTGGATGAACGCTGCCGAGGTGAGCTTCCTGCTCGCGGAGTACTGCCTGCGCCTCGCCGGTGACGGCGCCCGCGCCAGAGAGTACTACGAGAACGGCATCCGGCTCTCGTTCGCCGAAAGGGGAGCCTCCGGGGCGGAGGCCTACATCGCCGACGCCACAAGCACCCCGGCGCAGTATGTCGATCCGCTGGGAAAGTACAGCGCATCGGCCAAGACCACAGAGTGCAGGATTGCGTGGGACACGAAGGGCGACGAGGAGACCAACCTTGAGCAAATCATCACCCAGAAATGGATTGCAATCTTCCCGCTCGGCAACGAGGCGTGGGCGGAATACCGGAGGACAGGATACCCCAAGCTGCTCCCGGCTCCGCAGAACCTCGGCCCGGACAACGTCGACCTTGAGCGCCATGCCAGAAGGCTGACCTACCCGGTGGAGGAGTACTCCGGAAACGGGGCTAACCTCACGGAGGCGATTTCGCTCCTTGATTCGGAGGCTTCGGGAGGTGGAAGCGGCGACGCCTTCAACACCCGCGTGTGGTGGGACTGCAAGCCGTATGACAAGATAAAACAGTGATTTTATGAGACATATATATGCAAACATTCTTCGTGCAGGAATAATTCCCGTCCTGCTCCTTATGGCGGCAGCCTGCTCCGAGTGGACAAAGGTCGAGAGCGTCGGCATAAGGGAAACCATGCCCTGGGACGCCGCTCCGCAGGAATGGGCCGATTATCAGGCGCGTGTCCGCTCCTACAAGAGCCGCAGCCACACCCTGTCCTACATACGCTTCGCCAATTCCCCGTCCGGGGTGCAGAACGAAAAGGGAAGCCTGCGCAGCCTGCCGGACAGCCTCGACATAGTGAGCCTCACCAACGGAGTGAACTTCTCGGAATATGACTCCGAAGACATGACCCGCATGAGGGCCGTGGCAATCCGGGTCATCTGCCAGGCCGACCTCGCCTCGTCGGAGGATGTCGCGGCGACGCTTGACGCCACGGTGGCCGCCGTGGACCGCCATGGGCTCGACGGCTATTCGTTCACCGCCTCGTCCCGTGAGGACGCCTCTGCGGCCGTGGCCAGGCTCTCGTCGGCGAAGTCGGACTCCAGGATTCTCGTGTTCGAGGGCAACCCGTCCCTCATCGCGGAGGACGACATCGCGAAGATAGACCTCTTCGTCCTCGCCACCGAAACCCTTGAGAACCCCTACAGTCTGCGCAACGCGGTCACCGATGCTCTGGAGGCTGGAGTCCCGCGTGAGAAGATGCTTCTCGCCGCCTCACTCAAGGGCGTGTATTACAGCTCCGACAACACCGAACTCCCCGTGCTGGAGGCGATGGCCGACAATGTGGTGACCTACGGCCCGATGGCAGGGCTTGCGGTCTATGACGTCGAGTCCGACTACTACCACTACGAGGGAAACTGGTCGTCCCTGCGGGCGGTCATACGCCGTCTGAATCAGTAGAGTCAGAAATCTTCATCAATTCAGAAAATGACAAGAGAATGAACATCAGAATGAAAAATATCGCATTGATGCTTGCCGCGTCCGTCATGATGATGGCCGTCGCTTCCTGCGACCGTTTCGAGCCGGTTGAGCATGTCTTCGCAAATTCGGCCTACCTCGACGTGAGCGCGACCGACGAGACACAGCCCCTGACCTTCGGGAACAGGGTGGCGAGCCTGACAAAGGAACTCTCAGTGTCCCTCGCCTACCCGTCCGACAGCGACGTGAAGGCCGTCGTTTCCGTCGCCCCGGAACTCGTCGAGGCCTACAATTCTGCACACGGGACATCCTACTCCCCGCTCCCCGACGAGTTTCTCGACTTCGGCGGGGCCACCGTCACGGTAAAGGCCGGGAAGGTGAGCTCGGAGAAGGTCACGATAATGCTGCGCAACCTCATGGGCGAGGGCGAGGAGCAGACCGGCGCGATGGAAATCGACAGGACATGGCTTCTGCCGGTGCGCCTGAGCTCCGATGACATCCCGACCATGGACGGCGCGTCCGTCGCCTACTATCTCGTGCGCCGCTCATCCGCCATAACAGTCGCGGCGCGGCTCACGGACAACTGGGTGGAGTTCCCTCTGATGGACACTCCCGGCGATGTGGCCGACGCCTATAATGGGCTCACCGCCGTCACCTACGAGGCGCTCATAAACATCGACCGCTTCGACCTCAAAAACGGTACGGAAGACTGCAATATCTCCACGGTGCTGGGCGTCGAGCAGTATCTCCTGCTCCGAATAGGGGACGCGAACTTCGAGCGCCAGTGCCTCCAGTTCGACGGCAGCGGCAACGGTTCGCAGTTCGGCAAGCTCCCGTCCAAGAGCGACCCTGCAAAGAAACTCTACTCCGGAACGTGGTACCATGTAGCCTGCACCTACGACCAGAACACCCGCACCGCCCGCATCTACCTCAACGGCAAGATGATCGACGAGGTGAAGGACGCGGGAGTCGCCGGCCCGACCGCCGACAACGGGATAAACCTCGCGATGCGCGCCCTCGGGATGCCGGAGGCCTACCAGTTCTTCATCGGCAAGTCCTACAACGACCGCCGTCCTCTTCAGGGAATGATAGCCGAGGCGAGAGTCTGGCGCACGGCGAGGACTCAGGAGGAAATCTGGAAGAACATGTACCGCATCGAGAACCCCAAGGAGCAGGAGGACCTCATCGGTTACTGGAAGTTCAACGATGGCTCCGGCAACGACATCACCGACTGGTCCCGGGTGGGCAACCACGGAAAGGCCGTCGCGGATGTGGTCTGGCCGGACGGGATAGAGATTCAGGAGATAAACAAGGAGGAGGAATAGAAGATGAGACGAAGCATTTCAGCATTCATTATGTGGACGGCCGCCGCCCTGACGCTTGCGTCAGGATGTCAGGACCTGTCGATTCAGTACAGCCCCGAGGCTCTTCAGGACATCTCGGACCGGCAGCCCGCGATTTCGCTGCACGCTGAGCAGTCGGCGGACAATGTGGTGAAGATTGTGATGAGCAAGGGCAACGGTTTTACCACGAGCGAGATTTATGCAGAATCGACGCAACCCGCCGGCGAGAATCAGAGCGTGCAGATACAGGTCGGGGGTGAGGAGGATGTCGCCGCCTATAGTCTCAGAACCGGCATTGCCTACAAACTTCTTCCCGCACCGTTCTACACGTTCACCGGAGGGCAGACCCTCACCATGCACGAAGGCTCTGAAATCACGGCTCCTGCCTGTCTCAGGATTTTTGCCGCCAATCCTCTGGACAATGTCCTTGAAGCGGGCCGCTACCTTCTTCCGCTTTCGGCTGCATCCCTTTGGCACGATTCTGTTTCCGGGACAGTCTATGTTGATGTCACCGTCAACGAGCCCTATTCCGACCCTGACGGCTGCGAACTCTACACGGGCGACGACATGTTCACCGTGTTCTATCTCAACACCGCCGTCTTCGACCCGAGACTTGCCAACGACTTTATTCTTGAGACAATTAAAGACAAGGACTACCGGCGCGGACTCGGAAACATAGTGAACCTCCGCCAGGCCTCGCTCAACTACGACGTGGCCACGGGCAGGGTCTCGGTGAAGCCGACCGGCGACCTCCGCTATGTCCTTGAGCACTTCACCGAGCGCGTCCTCCCTGTTCAGGAAAGCGGTCGCAAGGTCTGCGTATGCATCGACGGAGGGGCGCAGGGAATCGGCTTCTGCAACCTGACGGATGAGCAGATCGGGGATTTCACGCACTCCGTGAAGCGGATGGTCGATTACTACGGTCTTGACGGAGTCAATCTCTGGGATCGCAACGCCAACTACGCCGCTGCCGTGGAGCGCGGATTTCCTCCGGCGAACACCACCTCCTACCCCAAACTCATAAAGGCGCTGCGCGAGGCTCTCGGACAGAACAGGCTTCTCACAATCACCGACTATGAAGAGCCGACCGAATATTTCTGGGACACGGAGGCGACCGGCGGAATCCGTGTCGGCGAGTACATCGACTATGCTTGGTCGGGCTACTGCAGCGGCGACGAACCCGTGCAAATCGTGGACCCGTGGCATCAAGAGTTGTCCTTCGTATCCAGGCTTCATCCGCGCAAACCATTCGCCGGACTGAACCCCAAGAGATATGGAATCACCAACGTCACTTGCTATCGTTTGGCCGAAGAGTCGATTTTCCTGCTGGAGAGTTATGACAAAACCCTGCTTGCCGACGGCAATGTGTTCGTATTCTATGACATCCGCTCAAATGTTCAGGATGCCTATGAAGGAGCCAATATAATGGACAGATTCATGAAAAGTTGGTATGGAGATCCTTTCCTGCAGACTAACATCAAGAGGCTCACGAACTTCAATTTCACTCCGTCCCATCCGACAAACTACAACAAATGGGGCAAGGACTGGTAGTGTATCTCTGTCATTTCGACTGGAGCGAAGCGGAACGGAGAAATCTATATAATAAGAATGAATTACAAATTAACCATAAACAATTAAAACACAATGAAAACATTAAGACACCTCATGACAACCCTTTCATTGTCGGCGATTCTCTTCGCTGGATGCTCGACTTACGACGACACACAGCTCAAGGGCAGGGTTGACAGCCTCGAAGATCAGGTCGCCGAGCTTCGGGAACTTGTCGGGAAACTGAACACTAACCTGACCTCGATAGTCACGGCCGTCGATGCTCTCGAAGGCCGTGATGAGATAACCAAGGTCGAGAAGCTTCCGGCCGGCAATGGCTACATCATAACCTTCAAGAAATCCGGATCCATCACAGTTTACAACGGAGAGAAGGGACTTGACGGGAACAATGGCACTGACGGGAAAGACGCGCCTGTAATCAGCGTGGCAAAGGATGCTGACGGGCTCTACTACTGGACTCTCGACGGAAAGTGGCTCGAGGTTGACGGGCGGAAGGTTCCGGCTACGGCAAAGGTCGCGACCCCTCAACTTAAGATAGAGAACGGCAAGTTCCTCTTCTCCACTGACGGAAAGAACTGGACTGAGATCGGTGACGCAGGGACTTCCGGAATCGGTCTCATAAAGAACGTTCGTGAGGACAATGAGAACAACACCGTCATCATCGAACTCTCTGACAGGGAAATTGTGATTCCGAAAGGGCAAAGCTTCGCGCTCGTGATTAAGACCGGCGAAATCGGAATCAAGGCCGGAGAGAC
>DJPQ01000104.1:4167-6233 GCA_002439805.1 Bacteroidales bacterium UBA6408 | reverse complement strand
CAGGTTATTTTTTGAAGGTTTCCTAAATGGTTATGAAAGATTTTGACAAAGAAGAATATGACGCTCTGATTGAGCGGATTTTCAACAGATTCCCCTCCTATCAGGTCGTTGGAGGGAATGCCTATCACCCCGGACTCGGACACATGATGGAGATTGACGCCCGGCTCGGGCATCCGCACCGCAGCTACAGGACGGTTCATGTGGCCGGGACGAACGGGAAGGGGTCGGTGAGCAGCATGATTGCGGCCGCGCTGTCGGCGATGGGCTTCCGCGTCGGACTCTACACGTCTCCGCACCTTCTGGACTTCAGGGAGCGGGCACGGATTGTCGGAGAGGGACTGATTCCGCAGCGGGAAGTCGTGGCGTTCTGCAAGGAGCTGTGGCCGGTCTTCGACGAACTGAACCTCTCGTTCTTCGAAATCACCACCGCGCTCGCGTTCTGGTGGTTCGCGAGGGAGGGCGTGGATTTCGCCGTCATAGAGACAGGACTCGGAGGACGGCTGGACAGCACAAACATCATCACGCCCCAGCTGAGCGTGATTACGAACATCGGTCTGGACCACTGCAACATACTCGGGGACACGCTCGCGAAGATAGCCGCCGAGAAAGCCGGAATCATCAAGCCGGAGACCGCCGTTGTCATCGGAGAGTCCGGACAGGAGAGCGACCTTGTCTTCAGGGCCAAGGCCGCGACGACCGGATCGGAGATTTTCTTCGCGGACAGGGACTTCGGCTTCCCTAAGAACCATCTCGCCACCCTGCTCGGCGAACTTGACCTGCACGGCTGCTATCAGGAAAGGAACCTCGCCACGGCGCTTGCCGCGCTGACGGTACTGCACAGGCGGGGCATCACGCCAAAGGCCGCCGCCTCTCCTGCGGTTCTGGACGCGCTCAGGCACACCGCCTCAATTACCGGCCTCCATGGACGCTGGGAAAAGCTCTGCGACTCCCCGCTCACTATAGGCGACATCGGACACAATCAGCACGGCCTCAAATACAATTTCGCCCAGCTGGAACGGATGGCCGAAGACGAGGGATACGACCTTATCATCGTCTATGGAAGCGTCGCGGACAAGGACTACAGGAGCGTGATACGGATGATTCCCCGCTGTGCGAAGGTGATTTTCACCAATGCGGCCGGTTCACGGGCACTGCCGGCGGACGAGGCCAGGGCGGCTTACGAGGGCGACGCCGAGGTCTGCCATACCGTTGCCGAGGCCGCCGCTCTGGCGCGGAAGTTGTCCGAGGGCTGCCGGAAACCGCTGATTTACATAGGCGGCAGCACTTACGTCTTATCCGAATATTTGAACACGTTATGAAAAAGATTGTGATGGCAACCATGGTTTGCTTTCTTTCCCTCGGCCTCGGCTCGTCCTGCGCCGAAGGAAAGAGCAGGACTGAAGTCGATAGGCTATGGAAGGAATATGACAAGGCCGTTGAAGACGACCTGCCGCAGAAAGCAGCCGGGATTCTCCAGAAAATAAAGGACAGGTCACGTGCGGAAAGACTCAGCTACGACTTCTACCGGGCTGCCGCACAATATGTTCAGACAGAGGCGCAGCGCGACTGGAAGGCCCGCGAAAGGCTCACGGAAGAGATGAGAGCCGAGTTCCGTGCCTACGGCGACCCTATTATACTATATGTCTCCGGGCTCGACTTCAACAGCGGCGATGCGTCCGAATGCATCGGATTTCTCGAAAAGTGGGCAAGCGGTCTCAAGTCCGGACACAGCTCCGATTTCTGGGAAAAATCGCCGATCGGCTACAAGGACGAGGTTCTCCGCGCCCACATACACGACGACTACGAATATGTCCTGCTCTCGATGGCATTCAGCCGGAGGCTGATGAATTCCCCGGGATATGAAAAAATCGCTGCCGTCATGAAATCGGTATATACGGAGTCATATCCCGTCGTCGCGCTTCACGAACTCTTTTGTATCACATCCGGAAACATAAAGGATTACGAGGAATATGCGAAGAAATATGAAGGCAAGGCCACATCGACTCTCGCGAAACTGAATGCCCTGCCTCTGAAATTCCGTGAACTCGATGAGGACAAGGCCGGGG
>DJPQ01000104.1:0-4062 GCA_002439805.1 Bacteroidales bacterium UBA6408 | reverse complement strand
GGCGGAAAAGATGATTGAGGAACTGGATTCCAAGAATCTTGAAGCGGAGGTTCACGGGTGCGGGATTGAGGTGCGTCTTAGGAATCTGCCGGACGTGAAGATTTCGGTCTATGCCGGAGAGAAGCTGAGCGCTGATAAGCTGACCCGAAAGGACGTGCCAGCGTGGGAAAAGAGTCTTGAGAATGTGGCAAGGAGCTATTATGTGAACGACACGCTCAAGGTCCAGATGCCGGAACTGTCTGACGGAGAATATCTTGCAGTCTTTGAATCGGGCAAGATACGGCAGGAATGCAGGCTTTCACGCCATTCGGTTGCCATGTCCGCGAACAAATCCGCCGACGGATGGCTGCTCTATGCCGCCGACCGGCTCAGCGGAAAGCCCGCCGGCGAGGTCGAGCTTACGGTCGGAAGCTGGAACGGCAAGGAACTGCTGCGTAAGAAAGTGCGCTTCAGCGGGGCACGGCTCATGGACTCCGAGGTTCAGGCGGTTCTGAAGGGTGTCGGAGGACGGTGCTGGGTTCAGTGCAGCCTCACCGATGCCCGAGGTTTCGCGCGCAGTTCCGAAAAGCTGAGCCTCTACACCCCGGAGGACAATTCCCCGCAGGCCGAGACTGACTATCAGGCGCAGGTTCTGACAGACAGGTCGGCATACCGCCCTGGGGAGACGCTGAATTTCAAGGCAATACTTTACAAGGACTACCGCACGGGCAAGATGAGCGTCGCTCCGGCCGGGGAGAAGGTGAAGGTCTCCCTTGCGGACGCGGAGAACAAGGAGGTGCAGTCCGTCGAACTGACAACGAATGAATATGGCTCCGTTGCGGGGAAATTCGACATTCCGTACGACAGGCGCAACGGGGAGTGGAGAATTGCCGTGTTAGCGGGAGGATATACGGTCAACGCGAAATGGTTCACGGTCGATGAGTTCAGGCTTCCGGAATTTTCTGTCACATTCATCCATGACGGCGTGAAGTACTTCCCCGGCGACGTCGTTCCCGTCAGGGGGCGCGTGTTCAGCTACGCCGGGAAAAGCCTCTCCGACGCGAAGGTTGAATATCGGGTTTCGGACTGGAACGGAGTCGTCGCGAAGGGCACTCCTGAACTTGACGGGCAGGGCAACTTCACGATTCCGGTGAAGACGGAATTTGACCGCGACAGTTACTTCACCGTCACGCTGTCCGTCACGGACGGAGCGGGGCAGACGCTCGATTTCAGCGCATGGCTGAGGGTCGGGACTGAGTTCGGAATCAGCGCGGAACTGAAAGACGCAGCGGAAGGCGACTTCACCAAGGCCGGCGGGCAGGACGGAGTAAGCTTCAGCGGGTTCTATCGCGGTGTCCTCACCCGGAGCGGTGTCCTCAAAGGGCACAAAGCCGGCATTGAAGTCGCTCTTGAGGACTGCGACGGAGAACGGCTCGAAGGAAAAATTGACTGGGTGCTCCGCCGCGATGCCGAAGTGCTGAAAAAAGGTGCCTGCACATCCGGAAAGACGCTTGAGCTAGACCTTGCCGGACACCCGGCAGGACTCTATACAGTCGAGTTTTCAAAGACTTATGAATATGCCTCCGGCGGTAGAAAGAAGGAAAAAGCCGATGAGAAACTAGTGTATGAACTGCTGATGCTCGGAGATACGATCCTCGACGCGGACTTGGAAAACGCCTTCAAGGTCGTCGGCTCCGACAACGAGATTGCGCTGCTCTTCGGCGCCGCGCACGGTGAGGTCTGGGCGAACGTCATGCTTTTCGACCTCGGCTCGCATCTCCTGAAGAACGAGAGTCTCCGACTTGACGGCGTTCGAGGGAAGGAAGGCTCGCTGAAAAGGATAGGCTGGGAATACGACGCGGCATGGTCTGACAAGGTCCTGCTGCGCGTGGAATACTTCAAGGACGGGAGATACCGCACGTTCGAGCATGAGTACCAGCGCGGCCGCTCGGCATTTGAGCTGCCGCTGTCCGTGAGCACGTTCACGGACAGTTGCCTGCCCGGCGTCGAGTACCGCGTCACGCTCCGCACCGGAAAGGCTGCCGAGGTTCTTGCCGCCGTGTTTGACAAAAGCACGGAGGACATAAGGAGCAATGTCTGGTCGGCCGTGATGCCGGCGTTCAGCAGCATCTATGCGGATTCCGACAGCAGCACCGGCTGCGACTTCAGCGGACTGGCCGGAGGAAGCGGGCGCTTCTGGAGACTCGACGGGAACGGGGACAGGCTCATGGCAAAGTCGGCCGGAGTCATGGCATCCGCCCCGGTGGCGGATTCGGTCGAAAGCACGACTGAGGAAGCCCTCCCGCTCCAGAAGGTCGAGGAGAAGCCCGGATTCAGCGACGATTCTGAAAGCGTCAGCCCGCTTAAAATCAGAAAGGACTTCCAGAGCACGCTCGCGTTCGAGCCGTTCCTCCGCAGCGACGGGGACGGCAACGCGGAGTTCCGTTTCCGCACTTCGGACAGGCTTTCCACCTACATACTCGCGCTCTTCGCGCACGACAAGGCATTCCATAACGCGACACTCCGCAGGGAGTTCATTGTCAGCAGGCCGGTCACAATCACCGTTCACGAGCCGTCGCTGCTCTACGGCGGCGACCGCTACACATTCCGCCCTTCCGTCTCCAACAACAGCGGAAAGGCGATAGACGGCACTCTGACGGTCTTTGTCTATGACGGCGATGAGGGGACTCAGCCTACTTCTGTCCAGAACTGTCCTCTCTCTCTCGAAGCCGGCAAGTCCGCGAACCGGGACTTCGCCATCATCGTGCAGGACGCCGCCTCGATGAAGTCGTACCGCAGCGGAAAGGCCCGCCTGAGCATAAAGGCCGTGTTCAATGCCCATGGAGACAAGGAGACCGAGTTCAGTGACGCGCTCCGCGTGACAATCCCGGTGCTGGACGGCAGGCAGGCGCTCACGGAGTCCCATTCGGCGCTCTTCCGCACGGGCATGGATAAGGACGCGCTTGTCCGGAGCCTTGAAGGCCAGTTCGTGAACACGACGCCTTTCGGTGCGGTCATGCGCGAGACAAGAATCAGCGGCATGATTGCCGAAACCCTCTCGCAGAAAGCCGAGCTCCGGTCAGATAACCTTCTGGATGTCAGCGAACTGCTCTATGTAAGGCTCGTCTCAGGAAATGAAGACGACGCAGAGACAGGCTCTCTCGTGAAGAAGCTTCTGGACTGCCGCTGCGAAGACGGCGGATTCGCATGGTTCGCGGGGATGTCCTCCTCGCCGGTTCTCACTGCGGTCCTGCTCGAAAGGCTCGCCCTGCTCCGCGAGGACGGTCTTCTTCCTGAGGGAACAGACTGGAGCGGCATACTCACCGACGCTGTAAGATATTTGGACAGGCAGATGTTCACGGAACGAGGCGGACGGCACTGGTTCGGCGGGATTTCCATGGGGCAATATGCCTATGTCCGCTCGTTCTTCCCCGACATTGCCGTCAGCACAAAGTCCATAAAGGCCGAGGTGGGCGCAAGGCGCTTCAAGGAAGTCGTCAAGGAACTCAGGGGCTGGCTTCAGCCGTCGGCCAAGGATGATGTCCTGAACGGCCGGATTCTCGAGAAGGCACGCCGCAACGCCGCCATACTGAACCTTGTCGCGGCGGAGTCCGACGCATTCGGATCATCCATGGGTCTGAAGTACAGGAAAATGAAAAAGACGCTCGCAAGAAACGTCGAGTCTCTTAAGGAATATGCCGTGGAGCATCCTTCCGGAGGATTCCACTATCCGAACGCCGTGATGCCTTTCCGTGCCATTCTTTCGTCAGAAGCCTACGCGCACTCCATTCTCTGCGATATGCTCACCCGCTGGAGCCGCTTCTCCGAGCTCAGTTCCGGCAAGGCCGACGCCCGTGCGGAAGAGATTGCAGACGGCATCCGTCTCTGGCTCATGGTTCAGAAGGAAACTCAGCAGTGGCAGTCGAGCTTCGAGTTCATCAACGCGATAAATTCCGTACGCAAGGGCTCCCCTGCCCTCTTGGAGACCTCAGTGATTTCACTCACGAAGACCTGGGAGAAGCCGTTTGAGGAGATCCGGGCTGCCGGCAACGGGTTCTCAATCAAACGGGAGTTCTTAGTGGA
>DJPQ01000103.1:7713-12073 GCA_002439805.1 Bacteroidales bacterium UBA6408 | reverse complement strand
TGCAATGCTCTTCCTGATATCATAGAGGATGTTGTGGAGGATAATAGTGAAATGTCATTGACGAATACCGTGTTCTCAGACTTGAAGAAGAATAATTCAAATGTGCTTAAGAGCCTGTATCTTTTAGCATTCTCTACCTACGAAGGTTTTGGCGCATACAAGCAAAAATGACGGTGAATGTACAACGACAGACTGATTTCGCAGAATAATTTCGCAGACTTGATGGGCGTGTCCCGTCTGACTGTTCAAAAGTGGCTGGATTCGGGGCACTATCATCTCAAGACAGTGGAAAATGGTGTCGGTTATTTGTCTTTGGACGAAATTTCCGATGTCCCTGAAATTGCCCCGATGCTTACTGACGGTTGGGAGAATGACATGAAGATCAGACCGTTGCGCCCATATTCGTCGGTAGAATTGTTTGCCGGCGGAGGCGGCTTGGCCTTGGGTATGGAGCAGGCCGGTTTCCGGCATCTGTTACTTAATGAATACGATCACAACGCTTGTGAGACGTTGAGAATGAACCGCCCGCAGTGGAATGTGGTGGAAGGAGATATTCACGATGTAGATTTCACCGGATATCGGGATAGGATAGATTTTCTGTCCGGAGGATTCCCTTGCCAGGCTTTTTCCTTCGCCGGGAAACGTCTTGGTTTTGAAGAGACTAGAGGCACATTGTTCTTTGAATTAGCCAGGGCTGTCTCGGAAATTCGCCCTAAGGTTTTCATGTGCGAGAATGTCAGGGGATTGCAGGAACATGACGGAGGACGAACCCTGTCAGTCATCGCCGATGTCATCGCCGAGTTGGGTTATACTTTGGTGCCTCCACGTGTGCTGAAAGCGATTATGTACAAGGTGCCGCAGAAAAGGGAACGGCTTATTCTTGTCGCGGTGCGAAACGATTTCGCTTCGCGTGTGAACTACCAATGGCCTTCTCCATATCACCGTGTGATGACATTGAGAGATGCCTTCTTCGCCGGTGACCTCTACTCCACGGATGTGCCGGAAAGTGAGGGGCAGCAGTATCCGGAGAAAAAGAAAAAGGTGATGGCGCAGGTTCCGATGGGAGGAGACTGGCGCGACCTGCCGGAAGATGTTGCCAAGGAATATATGAAGGGAAGTTACTTCCTTGGAGGAGGAAAGACCGGGATGGCAAGGCGGCTGTCGCTCGACGAGCCGAGTCTTACTCTGACATGTGCTCCCGCTCAAAAACAGACTGAACGTTGTCATCCTGTTGAAACGAGACCACTTACAGTAAGGGAATATGCGAGGATACAGACTTTTTCTGATGATTGGAAATTCGCGGGAAATATGTCGGCGCAATATAAGCAAATAGGAAATGCTGTCCCGGTGAATCTTGCTGCTGCAATTGGTCGTTCGCTTGTTCGTTTGCTGAATGACATTGAAGTTTTGGGGTAGTTGCCTTGTACAGTGGGACTATTCGGCATTTCATCTTTCGATGGACTGCTTCGCCTGCCGCATTGTCAGAGGCGACCTCCACCTCCGCGAGCATGAGGCCGCGCGCTGGCTTTCACGCGGGCAGCTCGGCGATGTCGATTGGCTTCCGGCCGACATCCGGCTGATTCCCAAGGTCGCTGCGCTGCTGTAGCGAGTCTTAAATCATTTCAGTCATATAGACCGGCACGCAAGTGGTCTGTCCGTCTTTCCGCAGGTCTTTCGTGTAGAGCAGGTATCGGTTCCCGATTCTTGAAGAGAACTTCTCGCAGAACGCATCAAGGGACTTGTGGGTGTTGTAGCCGGAGCTCTTCACCTCGATTGGGCATAATTTCGTGCCGCGTGTGAGGAGGAAATCTATTTCGTAGTTGTGCTTGCGATTTTCGGTGGGCCAGGTGTGGTAGAACAATTCGTTGCCGCTTGCTTTGAGCATCTGAGCCACGAGGTTCTCATAGACATAGCCGAGATTGACCGGGAGTTTGCCCGTAAGGAGCTTCCGGTATATTTCATTTTCTGTCACAGCCTTGTCCCTGAAGGCCATGGTTATCATCAGTCCCGTGTCAGCCACATACATCTTGAACTGTTCGATGTCTCTGTGCAGTGAAAGCCCAACGGACGGGTCGTTGGCGTGGCGGGAGATGAGAACGACCATCGAGTCTTCCATATCCTGAAGCGTTTCGCTGAACCGGTCTACCTTGCCGTCTTCCACGACACTGCTGACCTGGTATCTGGAAGCATTGCCGGTGAGCTGTGCCGGAATCGCGTAGAACAGGCTGGTGGCTTTGCCGGAGGTGTCAATCTTGCGGAAGTCATCGGCGTAAAGTTCGATGATTTCTCTTTTCACGGCATCGACCATACTCAGATTGTTCGTTTCGAGATAGGTGGCAACGGCCTGCGGCATCCCTCCGACGAGCATATATAGCCGGAGGTCATCCATTATCTTACGATTGACGGCGTCTCCTAAAGGTGTCTTGCCGTTCCAAGCTTCGCGGAGCATAGGAATCGTGATTTCGTTTCCTCTTGCCCAGTAGAACTCCTCGAAGTCCATCGGGTAGAGCGTGAGCCTTGTCTCTTCGCTGGGAATCCTTATGCCTTTGGTGTTCTTTTTTATGCTCAGGAGGCTTCCGGTCTCGATGTAGTCATACCTTCCGTCTTTCACGAGTTTCTTGATGGCTTGCCTTGCAAGTGGGCAGTTCTGCACTTCGTCGAAGATGATTACGGATTTTCGCTCTTTCAACTGGACATCGTAGAGAAATTGCAGACGGAAGAAGAGCCGGTTCAGATCTGATATGTCGCTGAACAGGTCTTTGACTTCGGGCTTGCACTCGACGAAGTCGATGAGGATGTAGCTTTCATACTCATTTTTTGCGAATTCTTCCGCGAGAGTGGATTTCCCGACACGCCGTGCGCCCTTGATGAGCAGGGCGGTGGAGCCGTTTCTCTCGGCTTTCCATTTAAGCATCGTGTCGTAAAGCTTGCGCCTGAATATTCTTTCTCCCATATTGTTTCTGATTTCCACGCCAAAATTAGCCTTAAATTTTGGTCTTCCCAAATTATTTTTATGGAAAATGCCGAAAATCTCAATTTTTATTTGGTATGTTTTGCCGAAAATCTCAATATTCTTAGACGGAATTCTTCAGATTGTTGAAGCCATCCGCAAAAATAGGTTTTGACAAGACAGAAAATACGCCTACCTTTGCTCCATGAAAATGACAGTTGCATACGCTGCGGCGCGTTTCGCGCATTTCAACGCTCTTTGCTTCGGCGGGGCGCTGCCCGACGTGCCGATTATGCTCACGAGGGCGACTACCTTTCTCGGGAAAGTTCGTTACAAGCGTAAGAGGCGGTTGCTCGGACGCCTTGAGAACGTTGACTTTCAGATCAGGCTGAGTTCCGAATTTGACCTGCCGGAGAATGAGTGGGACGATGTCATAATCCACGAGATGATACACTACCACATCGCCCGGAGCAACCTGCGTGACACATCGACGCACGGGCCTGTCTTCCGGAGGATGATGGATGAGATCAACCGGAAATATGGCCGTCACATCACCGTGTCCCACAGGACTTCGCCTGAGGCCACGTCGCCGAGAATGGCTCGTGAACGGTGGCACTGCATCTGCGTCTCGAAATTTCCGGACGGAACAGAAGGGATAACGGTGTGCTCCGAATCTATGGCCCCGCGCATCGAAAGGGGGCTTCCGCAGAACTATCGTATTGTCTCCCGAAAATGGTATGTCAGCAACGATGTGTATTTCAACCGTTTTCCGCACTCGCGGCTTCCGAGAATATACAAGGTTGCAGCCTCGGACTTACAGGCACATATCGCCACAGCCGTGCCGACGAGTCTTCCGTTGCTCAGAAGCGGAATGTGCGATTTTTAGATTTTTGCATATCTTTGTATCTCAATGCGATTGAGCGATGTGTGAAAACAAGGGGAATATGATGTCGTCGGAAGCGGGGAGCGTCTCCCGTTCGGCTGTGGAGTCGGCCTATTGCATATTTCATCAGAAATGGCGGGTCTATCAGTATTCGACTTCCCCGTCACAGCGAGACGACATCGAATATGCCGTCGCCTCCTATGCGATGGAAATGTCTCCGGAGCTTTATCGTATCCTCGCGGACGGACGGGACGGATTTCTGATGGAGCACACGCGCTTTGCCGCCGACATGACGGACGCGCTCGCCGGACTGGAACGGATGCTGGACGGGACAGGCGGTCATGATGAAAAACATTGAGACAGAGAATTATGGAACATCTTCCGCAGAATGACATGGCGATGCTGGCGTCGGCCATAAATTTTCTCCTCCGCGACGAGGAGTTCGACAATCTCGACCAGATATGCTGGTATTTTCACGAGGACCGGGCCGCACTGGAAGCTAAGCTCCTGAAGGCCGGCTACCGCTA
>DJPQ01000103.1:1713-7641 GCA_002439805.1 Bacteroidales bacterium UBA6408 | reverse complement strand
GACAGATGAAAAAGATAGCCTTCATAGACCTTGAGGTTGGAGGACGGGGAAAGATTCTTGACCTTGGCGCAATTAAGGGCGAGGAGTCGTTTCATTCTGCTAAAGTCGCTGATTTTGTGGATTTTATCGGCGACTGCGAATATCTGTGCGGTCACAACATCATTGAACATGACCTGAAATATCTGCGTCCGTTCCTCAAGAAAAACTATAAGGTCATAGACACTCTTTATCTCTCGCCTCTCCTTTTTCCCATGCGGCCCTATCACAGGCTTCTCAAGGATGACAAGATTGATTCCGAGGAACTTAACAATCCTCTGAATGACGCTAGGAAGGCCAAGATTCTCTATGAAGACGAGGTGGAGGCATTCGGATGCCTTCCGGAATCATTGCAGTCGCTTTACTATGACCTCACATCAGGTGACGAGCATTTCAGCGGATTCTTCAAGTCCGTCGATTATTCCACAGGGTGGAGGCTCTCCTTTCTGAGAAAGCCGCTGTCTGACAGCATTCGGGCCGCCCTGACGGGTCTTGTCTGTGAAAATGCTGACATTGAACAGTTTGCGAGGGAAAATGGGGTTGAATGCGCCTATGCTACAGCCGTAATCCTGACCCGTGACCGCAATTCCATAACCCCGGCATGGGTTCTGAAAAATTATCCTGCGGTAGAAAAAATCATATATGCTCTGAGAAACAAAAATTGCGGGACTCCGTCATGTGAATACTGTTCCGCTGCCTTCAATCCGGAAAGGGCACTGAAGAAATGGTTCGGATATGAGCATTTCAGAAAGTTCAATGACGAGCCTCTGCAGGAGAATGCCGTGCGCGCAGCAATCGGAGGAGAGTCTCTGCTTGCCATATTCCCCACCGGAGGAGGCAAGTCTCTGACGTTCCAGTTGCCGGCACTCATTGCCGGAGAGACCGTGCGCGGCCTTACGATAGTGATTTCTCCCCTCCAGTCTCTCATGAAGGACCAGGTCGAGAACCTTGAGAAGAAGGGCATATCCGATGCTGTCTATATAAACGGGCTGCTGTCGCCTGTCGAGAGGCGTGACGCCCTTGAGCGCGTGCGCAGCGGTGAGGCTTCGATGCTTTACATCGCTCCTGAACAGCTGCGCTCGAAAACCATCGAGAAGATTCTGATGTCCCGCACGGTGTCGCGCTTTGTCATAGACGAGGCTCACTGTTTTTCGGCGTGGGGACAGGACTTCCGGATAGAATATCTCCATATAGCCGATTTCATAAAGTCGCTTCAGGAAGCAAAGGGACTTGAACAGCCCATTCCCGTGTCATGTTTCACGGCAACGGCCAAGCCCAAGGTGATCAGCGATATAACGGATTATTTTCAGGAAAGGCTCGGCCTTCGACTCAGGCGTTTTACTACGGATGCTACGCGGACTAATCTGCACTACACGGTTCTCTACCGCGCGAATAATGAGGAGAAGTATCAGACTCTCAGAGATTTGCTTATAGACAGCACCTGCCCGGCCATCGTCTATGTCACGCGGACAAAGGCAGCGGAAGACCTTGCCGCGAGACTCGTGCGTGACGGTCTCGACGCGCGCGCCTTTCACGGGCAGATGGAGACACGTGTCAAGGTTCAGAATCAGGATGACTTCATAAATGACCGCGTGCGTATCATCGTCGCGACGTCTGCCTTCGGTATGGGCGTTGACAAGAGCGATGTCGGGCTTGTCGTGCATTATGAGATATCCGATTCTCTGGAGAACTACATTCAGGAAGCCGGGCGTGCCGGCCGCGATGTGCATTCCGAGGCGGACTGCTATGTTCTGTATAATGACGATGACCTGAACCGTCATTTCATTCTTCTGAATCAGACAAAATTGACATTCAGCGAGATAAACCAGGTATGGCGGGCAATCAAGGGACTGACCCAGAAGCGTGACCTTGTCTGTATTTCCGCTCTTGAAGTCGCGAGGAAGGCCGGGTGGGATGAGATACGGGACGTCGAGACTAAGGTCAAGAGCGCTGTGGCTGCCTTGGAGAACGCCGGGTATGTCAGGCGCGGCATGAACAGTCCGAGGATATTCGCGACGAGTATCGTGCCTAAAAACCTTGATGAGGCGTCGCGGATAATACGTTCCGATGACAGGTTTACGGAAGAGGACCGGCAGGATGCGGTTCGTATAATCAAATCTCTCATATCGGAAAGAAGCCGCGCAAGGGCAGGTACCGCAGAGGCGGAGTCGAGGATTGACTATTTGTCCGATATGCTTGGAATCGAAACGGGAAAAGTCGTCCGTCTCGTGGAAAAGATGCAGCTTTGCGGGATTCTTGCCAAGGATGAGGACATGACTGCGTATCTTCGCCCGTCCTTTTCGTCTCGGATAGACACGATGCTCTCGCTTGAGAATTTTCTCATCGGAGCGGTCGAAGATGGTGGTGCCGGGCAATACGGCTTTAAGGAACTGAACGAAAGGGCGTTGTCGGCCGGTCTTTCGAAATCCAATGTCAAGGATATACGAACATTATTGTTTTTCTGGACGATAAAGAACTATATAGAGAAGAAGCCGCTTTCCGAGGAATACATATCCATAGTCCCGAAAGTCGACATCCATGTTCTTCGGGAAAAGTTCGAGGTCAGAAGTTCACTGTCGCGTTTCATACTTGAACGCTTCCGCAAAACTGGAGTGCGGGATGCGGTTTCAAATGAAATCCGTGTTCAGTTCTCTCTCGTCGGTCTTTTGGAGGACTTTAACAGGGAAATTGCCATATTCAATGATGTAAAGGCCACGCTTCAGGATGTGGAGGATGCGCTCCTGTTCCTTGCAAAATCCGGGATTATGAGCATTGAGGGCGGTTTTATGGTTCTGTACAACAAATTGCAGATAGAACGGCTCAACCACGACAACCGCAGCCGCTATCGAAAGGAAGACTATCTGAATCTTGACGCATTCTACCGGCAGCGCATTCAGCAGATTCATATTGTAGGGAAATATGCAAATATGATGGTGGAGAATGAGAGGGCGGCGCTGGAGTTTGTACACGACTATTTCATGATGGATTTCAAGGCGTTTGTCAAGAAGTATTTTGATGACGGGGAGCAGAGGGAAATAGACCGGAATGTCAGTCCTCAGAAATATCGGGAAATATTCGGAAGCCTGACGCCTTCGCAGTCCGCGATAATAAATGACAGGGAGTCCAGGTTTATCGTCGTTCCGGCGGGTCCTGGCAGCGGAAAGACTTATGTGCTTGTGCGGAAGCTCGCCTCGCTGATACTCATGGAAGACGTCAAGTCCGAGCAGCTTCTGATGCTGACATTCTCCCGTGCCGCGGCGACGGAGTTTCACAAGAGGCTTCGCGAACTGATTGGAAATGCGGCCGAGTATGTTGAGATAAGGACTTTCCATTCCTATTGCTTCGATTTGCTGGGCAAGGTCGGTTCAATCGACGATTCGGAGAATGTTGTAGATAAGGCTGTCGATGCCGTCAGGGACAGTCAGGTGGAACGTAGCCGGATTACGAAGTCGATACTTGTCATTGACGAGGCGCAGGACATGAGTGAGGACGAATTTGCCCTCGTTCGTGAACTTGTACGCAACAATGACGACATGAGGGTGATTGCCGTCGGGGATGACGACCAGAACATATATGAGTTCCGAGGTTCGGACTCAAGGTATATGGGACTATTGATAAGCGAGTTCAATGCGAAGGTCTATAATATGCTGGAGAATTTCAGGAGCTGTCAGCCGGTAATCGCCCTTGCCAATTCGTTTGCGCGTACAATCGGCAACAGGCTGAAGTCCGAACCCATCAGATGTGTGGTCGGCGGCGACGGTTGTGTCCGCCTTGTACGGCATCCTGCAGGGTATTACGGGCAGGCTGTCGTTGATGAGATTCTTGCGGCGCACGCTTCCGGAAGTTCGGCTGTCCTGACAATGACGAATGATGACGCCCTTATGGTTTCGGCCATGCTTGGCAGGAGAGGAGTGAAGGCTCGTCTGATTCAGTCGAATGACAGCTTCAGCCTCCATGACCTTGCCGAACTCCACCTTTTTTACTCGGACATCAGGGCAAACTGTTCCACGATAATTCCTGACAATGTGTGGGCGCACGCCATGGAACTGACGACAGGCGAATTTGCCGGGAGTTCAAGCCTTGAAATTGCGTTGTCATGCATAGGCGCGTTTGAGAAGGAATATCCGTCCAAACGTTATGTCTCGGATCTTTTCAACTTCTTCGGGGAATCCGAACTCAGCGACTTCTGCAAGGCGGCCCGAAATGAGATTGTCGTCTCGACGGTTCATAAGTCAAAGGGGCGCGAGTTTGACAATGTGTATCTTCTCCTTCGCGGCATGACACAGATTACTGACCGGGAACGACGCGTCATATATGTCGGAATGACAAGGGCGAAGACTAACTTGTCGGTGCATTTTGACGGAGGCATATTCCACAGCATTCCGGAACTCGCCGATGGAGGCGGTTCGGCCGCCGGACTTTCCATTGAAAATGACCCGAAGTTATACGCCGAACCGGACGAACTCCTGCTTCAGCTCTCGCACAGGGACTTGCATCTGGACTGTTTCAAGGGGAAGTCGGACATAATTTCAAAACTTTGTTCGGGCGATGCGCTGAATGTCATAGATGACCGGCTCTACACCACGGTTAACGGGTATTCACAGCAAGTCGGCCGTTTCTCCGAAGCTTTCCGCACAAAGCTGTCAAAGCTTCAGCAAAAGGGCTATGTGCCAATCTCTTCAAGAGTCAGGTTCCTCCTGTTCTGGCACTACGAGAATCCTGACAAGACAAACGGAGCCCCAAAATATCTTGAGACTCCGATAGTTCTGCCCGAAATACGGCTGGTTTCAAACAGCCTTACTCTTCGCTGACGAGGCAGAAGTCCAGGTCTTTGGTAATCTGCTCCTTGTCGAGGTGCTGGCCGATGAAGACGAGCTTCTGCATGCGGTCGCCGTACTTCGGATCCCAGTCCTTCATGAAGTCCGGATCCTGGGCGGCGATTTCTTTGAGGTCTTCCTTAGGGGCGGTGGCGTACCATTTGCCGGCGGCCTTGAGCTGGAACTGACGGCCTGCCTGCTCGAAGAGGTAGGACATGTCGGTGTCGTCGCTGAAGTAGCAGAGACCCTTGGCTCGGATGACGCTGCGCGGCCATTTCTTCGCCACGAAGTTGTCGAACTTGTTCATGTCGAAGGCCGGGCGGCGGCAATAGACGAAGGTGCCGATGCCGTATTCCTCGACCTCGCCGCCCTCATGGTCGTGATGATGGTGGTGATGGTGTCCTCCGACTTCCTCGTGGTGACTGTCATGTTCTTCATCGTCATCATGGTCTTCGTCATCGTGATGGTGGTGTCCATGTTCGTGCTCGTCGTTGTCTTCGTCATCGTGATGGTGGTGTCCATGTTCGTGCTCGTCGTTGTCTTCGTCATCGTGGTGATGATGCCCGTGTCCGTCATCGTCGTGACGGTGATGCTCGTGTTCATCGTCTTCCCCGTGGTCATGCTCGGCCTTATGGGCATCCTCCTCGGAGGTCTCGATGCCCTTGACCCAGCCGGCGGACGCCGACACCTTGTCGTAGTCGAAAAGGTGAGTGTTCAACAGCTTTTCAAGCGGCACGTCCGCGTAGTTGCACTCGATGATTTCGGCTTTCGGCTGAAGCTCGCTGATGATGGCCTTTATGCGCTCGAGTTCTTTCGGAGAAACTTCCGACGCCTTGTTGAGGAGGACGGTGTTGCAGAACTCAATCTGCTGGATAACAAGGTTCTCTATGTCTTCCTCGTCGATGTCCTTCATCACGAGGGTGTCGCCGCAGTCGAACTCGCTCTGCATTCTCATCGCATCGACCACCGTCACGATGTTGTCGAGCCGGCAGACACCGTACTTCGTGTAGAGGCCGCCGAAGGTCGGTATGCTGCATATCGTCCTCGCGATGGGCTCCGGCTCGCAGATTCCGCT
>DJPQ01000103.1:0-1531 GCA_002439805.1 Bacteroidales bacterium UBA6408 | reverse complement strand
TCTCCTATGTCATTGACAATGACGGCGAAGCGTATGCCCTTTTCATTTGCCAGAATCCTGTTGAGGAGCGTCGTCTTGCCGCTTCCGAGATAGCCGGTGAGCAGGAGCACCGGAATTTCTTTCTTTTCCATTATATTTCGTTTTGCATTATCATAATATTGTCATCCCGTCCCCGTCGTCACAGTTCCAAGCATCCAATTCCATCATGTCACCTCGAGCGGAGTGAGAGATCTTTGTGCAAGATTCCCAATTGACAAATTGTCATGGGAAAATGCGCCTTATATCCGCGTCAAAGTCTGTGCCTTTGCCGGAAAAACGCTATCTTTGTCCCGCCGTCGCCGAAGTTTCTGACAATGTTGTCATGTGACTGTCCCGGTGACACCGCTCACGATATGCCGAAAAAGGAAGCCGTGGAGAAGATGTTTGACAGCATCGCTCCGGAATATGACGCTCTGAACCATATACTTTCGCTGAACATTGACAAGATATGGCGCCGTCGCGCCGTGCGGAAACTTCTGCCGAAGGACGCTGACTTTCATATACTCGACGTCGCCTGCGGGACGGGGGACTTTTCGATTGCCGTGGCGAGACGCTCGAAGAACGCGCGGATTACGGGCATCGACCTCTCGGACGGAATGCTTGCCGGGGGGCGCGAGAAGGTTGCGAGGCTCGGCCTCGACGGCCGGATTGAGCTGCTGAAAGGAGACTGTGAGGCGCTGGAGTTCGCCGATGACAGCTTCGACGGCGTGTGCGTGGGGTTCGGAGTGAGGAACTTTGAGCATTTGGAACAGGGGCTGCGCGAGATTCTCCGCGTGCTCAAGCCGGGAGGCCGTCTGGTGATTCTTGAACTTTCCGTGCCTCAGAACAGGCTGCTTCTTGCGCTGTACAAATTGTATTTCTTGAAGGTTCTGCCTTGGATTGGCGGCAGGGTCAGCGGCGACAAGGCGGCCTACCGCTATCTTCCGGCCTCTGTCCTGAATTTCCCCCTTCCCAAGCGCTTCAAGACCATCCTCTCCGGCTGCGGCTTCAGTTCCGTCAGGCATACACCTCTCACGTTTGGCATCTGCCGTATGTATGTCGCCGAGAAGTAATCCCTCAGCAACCGCCAAGCGAATCCTCGCGAAATCCGCTCTGTCCTCTCGAAGCCCATTCTGTCATCTCGAACGAAGTGAGAGGTCTTTGCGCCTTGAAACTACCACAAATAAACAGTAAATCCGACTGCCAGAAGAACCGCGAGTACAAAAGTCCCCATGACCAGCATAGGGAGGTACTTGTCAAGGGCATGACCCTGGTGTTTCCAGACTCCGACGGCATGGATGACATAGAGCGGAAGCGTCGCAAGAAAGAGGCAGTGCCTCCAGTCGAACATCCGGCATCCGAAGACATAGCCGAGCAGCAGCGCCCATCCTCCGGCAATCAGCAGAGTCTGATATATCCTCGCGTTTCTTTCTCCGAGCCTTATCGCTACGGTGACTCTCGTCGCCGCGTCCGTTTTCATGTCCCGGATGTTATTGATGTTCAGCACTCCGAC
>DJPQ01000030.1:8704-23477 GCA_002439805.1 Bacteroidales bacterium UBA6408 | reverse complement strand
ATGGGAAAGAACTGCAGCGTGTTTCCGGGAGCCGTTGTGGGAGCCATTCCGCAGGATCTGAAGTTTGACGGCGAGGTGACCTACGTCGAGCTCGGGGACAACGTGACAGTCCGCGAGTGCGCGACCATAAACCGAGGCACCAAGGCCAGCGGAAAGGGCGTGACCAAGGTCGGGAGCAACACCCTGCTGATGTCCTACACGCACGTCGCCCATGACTGCACGGTCGGCGAGCACTGCATTCTCGTAAGTTATGTGGGCATCGCCGGAGAGACCGACGTCGATGACTGGGCAATCCTCGGCGGAAGCACCGTGGCTCATCAGTTCTCGAAAATAGGCAAGCACGCGATGGTCGGCGGCGGCTCCAAAATCAACAAGGATATCCCGCCTTACGTCCTCTGCGGACGCGACCCGCTCACATACGCCGGCGTGAACCTCGTGGGACTTCGCAGACGCGGGTTCACCTCCGAGCAGATCCGCAACATCAAGGACATGTACGACGTGATCTACAATTCCGGGATGAACGTGAGCGACGCCCTTGAAAAGATTGAAATCGGCTTCCCTGACAGCGAGGAGAAGAGGACGATACTCGAGTTTATACGCAAGTCCAGCCGTGGAATCATAAAGGGTCCTGCCGTGTCCAAGACCGGCGAAATGGACTGAGGCGGGTCTGAATAAAAAGCGGTCTGTTTTATTCAAACCCTTTATTTAAGGCACCCTCATGGTTTTATTGGCAACGGCTTATTTCCCGCCGATCGGGTATGTGGCGGCGATAGCGAACGAATGCAGGTTTAATCCCGGGCGGACCGAGGTTGAACCTGCGGTCGTCTATATCGAGGCCTGTGAGCACTACGCGAAGCAGTCGTGGAGAAACCGCTGCCGCTTCTATGCCGCAGACGGGGCGCAGACGCTCAGCTATCCCGTCTGCCACGAGGACTTCGGCAAGCCCATATCCCGGATGCGCATCGACTGGAAGACCGGCTGGCTGACGCGGCACAAGCGGGCGATTGTCTCCGCCTACCGGACTTCCCCCTACTTCGAATACTATCAGGACGAGCTCTTCGCCATACTCGACGCCCGTCCCGAACTAATGCTCGACTTCAACACCGGCATCCTCAGGTTCTTCCTCCGCAAGGCCGGCGTCCCCGCCGAACTCCGCTTCACGAAAGAGTGGGTTGCACCGGCAAACGATTCCTGCACCCCGCCCAGCCACAGTACACTGACCGGAGGTAGTCTGGCTGGCTCACAAAAGTCTCCGAACACGCTCCAAGATGCATCTGAAGTGACATTTCCGGACGGCATGGCCGCACTCGACCTGCGCGAGGCCATCCATCCCAAGCGTCCCGACGCCATCCTCCGGGACCTCGGTCTCTCTAAGCCCTACTGGCAGGTATTCTCCCCCAGACACGGCTTCATCCCGAACCTCTCCATCATGGACCTCCTCTTCAACGAAGGCCCGGACAGCATCAGCTATCTGAAAAAGCTGTAAAGATTTCGCCGACGGGTTGCACCCCGAGGAAATTTCATTATCTTTGTGCGCTTCGCCTCCAATGGTTCCTCAAAAGCGACGTGAGCGACAAGAACTATGTACTATAAACTGATTGAGAAGAAAAGAAATGAATGGTTCGCGTCCGGAGACTGTCCGGTCAGAGAACTTGTCCGTTATATGCAGGAACGGGGAAAGATGCGCGACGCTCAGATTGAGGCCATCAGGACATACCTGTTCCTTCTGATAAGATGCGGCAACAAGCCGCTGTGGCAACTCTTCTCATCCGGCGTATTCAACACCCTCGACCTTCAGGAGACGGAACTGAGACAACATACAAGGGAATATATGCTTGCGCATCCTGCGGCCCAGGCGCTTTACGAATACTCCGTCCTGAAAGACAGAAACGGCAAACAGATAGCCCCGGAGCTTGAGAAACAGATGCGCCTTTCACCGGAAAGCATTGACTGCGAAGAAGTTTTCCGAAAAATCTTCTACAACGTCAGCTACACCGACTATCTTTTCAGCCTCCCGATGGGAGCGGGAAAGACATTCCTGATGGCCGCGTTCATCTACATCAATCTCTATTACGCCTCTCTCAAGCCGGCCGACCCGACATTCGCGCACAACTTCATAGTCCTCGCTCCGTCCGGGCTGAAATCCTCAATCATCCCGAGCCTCAAGCATATAGCGGAATTCGACCCAGCCTGGGTCATACCTGAGCCGGCGGCCGGGCAGCTGCGGAAGATGATATGCTTCGAAGTCCTGGACGAGTCCAAGAGCGGACAGAAGAGCAATATGACCCGGAATCCCAACGCACGGAAGATAAGTTCGCACCAGCCGTTTGAGGATCTTATGGGACTGATTGCCGTGACAAACGCGGAGAAAGTCATACTCAGCAAAATAGACAACGACAAAGACCCCATGGCATTCGATGCCGGCGAATTGGCGGAGTTCAACCAAGCCAATGAGCTGCGGGCAATAATAGGGCGGATTCCCGGCCTTTCCGTAATCATCGATGAGGTTCACCATGCCACGGACAGTGAAATAAAGCTGAGACAAGTGGTCACGGAATGGGGAAAATCCAACAACTTCCACTCGATTCTCGGTTTCTCGGGAACGCCATACCTTGACAAGGCAGAGAATGTCGAGCTTGCGGGCGGGCTGTCGATGAGGAACACGGATCTGGCAAATGTAGTCTATCACTACCCTCTTGTCGATGGAGTCGGAAACTTTCTGAAACGTCCTACAATCAACTACACAGACAACGCTCAGGAGGAAATCATCCGGAGCGGAGTCAGCGAATTTTTAGAGAACTACGGGGACACGGTCTATTCCGACGGAACCTGTGCGAAGCTTGCCATATACTGCGGAAGAATCGAGAACCTCGAAGAAATCGTCTATCCCCTTGTCTCACAGATTCTTTCAGCCAGAGGGATGAATCCGGGAGAAAGCATTTTGAAATATCACGGAGGCAACAGGGAATATGCCGCGCCGGAGGGCGCCGAGACTGAGTTCACTCTGCTTGACAGCCCTTCGTCGAAAATACGGATAATATTGCTTGTGCAGATTGGAAAGGAAGGCTGGGACTGCCGGAGCCTTACCGGCGTTATACTTCCTCAAAAAGGAGTATGCCCCACAATCATGGTGCTCCAGACAAGCTGCCGGTGCCTTCGGGAAGTCACCCACGGAAACGACGAGACCGCAGTCATCTGGCTGAACAAGTTCAACGCTGACATACTAAACAAGCAGCTCAAGCAGCAGCAGAACATTTCGCTGGAGGAGTTCAGAAAGGCGGCCGCCGCTAATATGCGGACAATCAGGAGGTTTTCCAGAATGGAGACGCTGAATGTCCCGCCGGTCGAGTTCTATCAGCTGAAGATAAGCTACAGCAGCGTTCCTGTTGAGGAGAACTTTGACATTCACGTGAATCTTGCCCCCGACAAAATTATAGTCATGAGGGACGAAAACCTCATTCACAGTCAGGACATCAGGGGACGGAAGCTCGGGACATATATGGCGGACACCGCAAGCGCGGAACTGACGACTTTCAATGACTGGGTATTCCGAATCCACAAGGAAAGTTTCGGACTTTTGCCCATTGACGAACTTTACGGACAGCGGGGCCGGCTGAAGGCAATCTACGACAGGATTACCGCAAAATCGGAGAAGAACGGCTGTCAGGTGCTGCTTCCGCAGTTTGACCAGGAAGAAATACGTTCAAGGATACGCCGCGCGTTCACTCCGTCACGAAAACTGAGGATAAACGAGGAGATAATTCCGGAGAAGGCGAGCCTTTTGAGAATCGAACGGCTGACCAGCCCCGTGCAGGCGACAGAAACGGAATTATATTTTCCTGACACCCAGACGGTTACGGAAATTATCGAAGACGACTCCAAGCCGGAAGCGCCGGAGATGTCCGAGGAAGAAAAGGCTGCAATGGAACTGCTCAGGAAACGCGGCCTCTGCTTTATTGACACGAACGACCGCCATCCGGAACGCAGGCAGACCTACCACTACCTGCCTTACCGTTTTGACAGCCGGCTCGAACGCTCCGTGTTCAGCGAAGAAATGATTCCGCTGCTCAAGGACAAAAAGATAGAGGTCTATTTCAACGGCGACGACACATTGACGGGGTTCTCCATCGGCTGCTACGCGAAACGGGGCGGAAAGACATGGGAATATCTCGGGAAATATATCCCGGACTTCATCATGTTCAACAGAGACTCCAACGGGCAGATTGACCGCATTGCAATCATTGAGACCAAGGGCGAAGGCTTCGGTGCGAAATTCACCGAACGGAGAAAATTCATGGATGATGTTTTCATTCCTCAGAACAACAGGATGTTCGGATATGACAGATTCCGGTTTCTCTACATCGAAGACACGCTGCCGGCGGCCGCAAGGGAGCGCGCGCTGAGCAGGACAATCTCGGAATTCTTTGAAAATCAGAAATAAAGGACAGAGCTATGGCTGTAGAATATATACCGTATTTTCCGGAACCTATTGAGGGGCAGGCAATTCTCGACAATTTTGCAAGGACGCGCCGGGCATTGAAATATCGTGGGGCAAACGAGGTCTTCACACACATAAAAAGAGGGATGCCGCTCTATGAGACCCAAGTGACGGAGACTGTGGGAGCGAATCCGGACGGCAATCTCATCATCCGGGGCGAATGCCTTTCGGCCTGCGCTTATCTGAAAAGTCAGGGAAAGACCGTCGATCTTGTCTATATCGACCCTCCCTTTGCATCGGGCGCGGACTATGCGAAGAAGATTTATATCCGCAGGAATCCGAAGGTCGCCGAAGCCATCAGAGAGGCTGAAAGTGAGCTTGACAACAGCGAACTTAAGACCTTCGAAGAGACGATGTACGGAGACATCTGGGACAAGGAACGCTACCTGAACTGGATGTACGAGAACCTATGCGCCATAAAGGCCGTGATGAGCGACAATGCCAGCATATATGTGCATCTGGACTGGCATATAGGGCATTATGTGAAGATTCTGATGGACGAGATTTTCGGAGAGGAGAATTTCCGGAATGAGATTATATGGCACTACACTAATAAAATGAGTGGTACTACAAGTCCACACGATTTCGTCTGTGAGCATGACACGATTTTCAGATATAGTAAGAATAAAGACAAATACTTATACAATATCATTACAGAGGAACGGGAGGAGGCCGTAAAACAAAGCAAAAGAATAAAAATAGATGGGAAAAATATGAGAGCCAGGGATGAAAACGGCAATATCATATACGAACTCTCTACAGACAAAAAAGTAAAGGATGTTTGGCAAATTCCATATATAGCATCGACAGACTCACAAAGGGTCGATTACGCGACGCAGAAGCCGGAGGCGCTGCTGGAAAGAATCATCAGGGCGAGCAGCGATGAGGGAATGACCGTGGCGGACTTCTTCGGAGGGAGCGGAGTGACCGCGGCCGTGGCAAACAGACTCGGAAGAAAGTTCATCCACTGCGACGTCAACATAAACAGCATCCAGACGGCACGCGACCGTCTCAAGGGCGCAGGGGCGGAATTCGAGATGCGTGAGGTGAAGGACGGCGTGTCGCTCTACCGAAACCCTGCGCAGACTATGGCGAAGCTGATGTCTCTCATCCCGGGGCTCGGAAAGGACAACAACCTGTCATCCGTCTGGGCCGGGAGCATAACCGACCCGCAAATCGGCCACATACCGGTATATCTTCCCAATCTGCTTGACAGTTCATCGAGGGTGCTGTCACTTCCGGATGTCGCGGCCATAGTCAGAGAGGAACTGCTGGACTTGCCGGACGACACGAAAAAAGTCATCCTGTTCTATATTGACATTGACGGCATTGAGGAAATAAGAAAGTTTATCCGGGAAGCCAACAACACGCTCATAGAGGTTGAGCTTCGTGACATAAAGCCTGTCCTTGACGAGGTTGTCGCGGACGATTCCGCGCAGTGGGAAGTAACACGGGACACGGACGGACTGCTGAGTGTCTGGAAGGTCACAATCAGGTCATTCCACAGCGACCGCATCTGGAGAAAGATTGACGAACTCAACGAAAAGGCAAGACAGCAGCATATAATCCAGCTTTCAAAGGGAAAGACGACGGGATTCATCCCTCTTGTGCTGAGCGATGACGGGCTTGAAGCAATCGAGATGCTGAGCCTCGACTGCGTTTCCGCCGAAAAGGACGACATCTGGCACAGCAGCGAAGAACTCAAAATCGACAAAGCAGGGCATGTCATACTCAACGGCAGAAAGACGGACAGATTCTGGGACGGCACAATCAGCAGCGAAGAAAAACCGCTTCGCCTGAAAATCCGCAACATCTGCGGCGACGAATCCGTCTTTGTCCTCTAGAAAAAGGCCTAATGACTACAGCCGCAACTATAAGGTCTTGTCCGAACTCACTCTGACAAAATAGCGGTCTTCGGTGCAATAGCAGCCTGAACCTCAAGCTCTTTATTCATAAGAACCTTGACGGAGTCGAACTGCTCGCGGAAGGCGGGGCGGAGGGGTTCGGCCGGAGGGGACTGCATCTTGAGCGGGTTGACGGGCGAGCCGTTCTTCCAGACGCGGAAGTCGAGGTGGGGACCGGTGGAGCGGCCGGTGGAGCCGACATAGCCGATGACCTGGCCCTGACGGACACGGGCGCCGACGCGGATGCCCTTGCCGTAGCCGCTGAGGTGGAGGTAGGCGGTGGTATAGACGCTGTTGTGGCGGATGCGGACGGTGTTGCCGCCTGCCCCTTCATACTTGACAGACAGCACGGTGCCGTCGCCGATTGACATCACCGGCGTGCCTTTCGGAGCGGCGTAATCGACCCCCGTGTGCGGCTGGACACGGCGCGTGACAGGATGCCTGCGGGCGTACGAGAATCCGGAGCTTATCCGTGTAAAATGCAGCGGGGCCTTGAGAAAGGCCTTGCGCATGCTCTCCCCCTTCTCGTTCCAATAGATGTTGCCGCCGTCGCCCTGGTTGAACATATAGCAGGCGAGGGTGTCGGCGTCGCGGATGAACTGAGCGACGCGGATGGTGTCGATGTCAAGCACCTCGTTTTCAACTGTTCTCTCGTCATAGACGACCCTGAACCTGTCCCCTTTCTGAAGTCCGAAGAAATCCACGGTCCACGCATACACGTCCGAAAGGGCGAGAATCAGCAGCGGCGATGCTCCGGCGTTCTTCATATCGACCCACAGGGACGAACTGATCGTGACGTCGGAATATCTCCTTTCTCTCGTCACCTCCTTCTCCACATTCCATGCTCCGTAAGGCGGGAAACACCTGAAAACCACGGAATTGACCCTGTCCTTTTCATAGACGAGGTAACGCAGCCCAAGAGTGTCGGCGGTGTAGGCGAAGCAGTCGCGTCCGCTGCGCAGCGCCCTCGCCGGGAAGACGGAGTCGGATGCCTGAACCAGATCGTAGGCAGCGCGGTCCGAAAGTCCGAGCCCGGTGAAGAGCTTCGAGAGGGTCTGCCCGTCACGGACCCTGAGCGTGTCGACCTGCAATGTGTCAGTCGCGAAGCCCAGAGGCCACACTATTTCCGGTTCTTCCGCGTCGGCCGAAACCGAAGCATTCTCCCCTTGCCGCTGTCCGCAGGACAAAAGCATAGTCACAGCGACAACAGATGACAATATATATCCGAATCTTCTCATATTCATCAATTCACGTTCATTTACATCATTAAGACACAACGCCTTCTGCTCAAAACGGCATCTGAAGGCACTCGGTGCATCATATACGCGACATCCGCCATCAGCGGCCGGCAAACGAACGCCAAATTTAGAAAATATTTGTGGAATATTTTGGAAGAAAGTGGAAGAAAATGGAAAACATTTCATATCTTTGCGGAACGTAGCGTAAAATTCAGGAAAAAACAATATGGTATCTTTCATCGGACAATATGAAGCCAAGGTTGACGACAAGGGACGTCTCGTGTTCCCTGCCGGCTTCAAGGCCCTTCTGCCGTCCGACGAGAGCCAGAGGTTCGTCATCAAAAAGAACATCTTCGAGGATTGTCTTGAGATGTACACCAGTCAGGAATGGGGGCGTCAGTCCGAGGAATTGAAGGGAAAGGTCAATTTCCTCAAGAAGGAGCACGCTGCGTTCTGGAGAAAGTATATGCGAGACTGCGCCCAGGTGGAACTGGACGGCAAGGTCGGGCGCTTTACTGTTCCCAAGGGCCTTCTTGAAAGAATAGGTGTCACAAAGGAAGTTGTGTTCTCAGGCAACGACTACAAGATTGAAATCTGGGCCAAGGAGAAGTTCGCCGGCTCGGAGATTTCGGACGAGGAGTATCTTTCTATAGCCGAGGCACTGTCCGACTTAGGATAGGAGGCCGACGGAAATGTCCGAATATCATAACCCTGTGATGCTCAGGGAATGCATCGAAGCATTGGTTACCGACAAGTCCGGAGTTTATGCCGACGCCACATTCGGAGGCGGCGGGCACTCTCGCGGCATCCTGTCAGCGCTCGGTCCGGAAGGGAGACTCATCGCCTTCGACCGCGATGCCGACGCCCTTGCCAACGCACTGGATGACAGCAGGTTCACGCTCATAAGGAACAATTTCAGATTCATACATAATTTTATCCTTTTCGAAGGTTACAAGGATGGAATAGACGGCATTATGGCAGACCTCGGTGTTTCCTCACATCAGTTTG
The DNA here is from genome assembly GCA_002439805.1 of Bacteroidales bacterium UBA6408. GTDB lineage: Bacteria > Bacteroidota > Bacteroidia > Bacteroidales > UBA932 > Cryptobacteroides. The sequence continues at coordinate 14,829 of DJPQ01000030.1, read as the reverse complement.
ACACAGCGGAGCGCGGTTTTTCCTTTCGCTACGACGCGCCCCTGGACATGAGGATGAACACCGGGGCTGCCGTGACCGCCGCCGACCTCCTGAACTCGCGTGAAGAGGGTGACATCGAGAGGATTCTGCGGGTCTATGGGGAAGTCGGACAGAGCAGGAAGATGGCATCGCTTATCGTCCGCGCAAGGAAAACGGCGGCGATAGAGACCACGGTACAACTGAACGAGGCAATCGCCCCGTGCCTGCCTAAGTTCGCCGAGCACAAGGAGCTCGCGAGGGTCTATCAGGCCCTGCGCATCGAGGTGAACCAGGAGATGAAGTCACTGGAGAAGTTCCTCTCAGGGGCGGCGGGGTCGCTCAGGAAGGGCGGACGGCTCGTCGTGATTACCTACCACTCGCTTGAGGACCGCATGGTGAAGAACTTCATCAAGGCCGGAAACATCGACGGGGAGATTCACAGGGACATCTACGGGAAGGCTGAGGTTCCGCTCGCTGCGGTGAACAGGAAGCCGACGCTTCCGCAGGAGGAAGAGATTGCGGGGAACACGCGCGCCCGCAGCGCGAAGCTGCGCGTGGCGGAGAAAATCTGAATGAAGGGAGGATGAAGGGATGAAGAAGATTTTTGCATGGATAATGGACGTGTTTTTCACGATTACCAAGGGGAACATACTGACGAGGATAGGCGTGCACAAGTGCATCCCACACATCATATTCGCCTTCGGGATGTGCCTGCTCAGCATCATGCTCAGCTACTATGCGGACAGGACGGCAAGGACCAGGGAGACGACGAGGCGCAGGCTTGAGGACGCGAGGATAATGTACTCTTCAAAATATATGGAGATGGTGTCGCTCCACCGCTATACGACAGTGGAGGACATGCTTGAAGAAAAGGGCTCGGAACTCAGGCCGCTCCGCAGTCCGGTGACAGAACTCAAATAGCATCCGGACGGACATGGGAAAGGAAACGAAACATAACAAATACACGTCGACGGACATACTGATGCTCCTTGTCACGATTATTTTTGTCGTGGTGGCCTTCGATGCCATAAGGCGAATAGTCTGGTTCGAAACGGTATGGCAGCCGGACCCGAGATGCCTGAAGACGAAGGATTTCAAGACCCAGTCCAAGGAAAGAATCATCCGGCAGCAGCGCGGAAACATACTCGACTGCAACGACAGGCTGCTTGCAATCACCATCCCGACCTATATGGTGGAGCTCGACTGCGCCGTGCACAAGGAATACTACAAGACGCTCACCGGAAAGTCAAAGGAGCACAAGGGGATGACCAACGGGGAGGTCGCGGAGCGTGAATGGCGGGAGAAAGCCCGAGGGCTGGCCAAGGGGCTGCCGGAGGTGCTCGGAAACGGCAGGAGCGCGGAGTGGTACGAGCGGGAGATTTTCAGCCGCCGCGACGGTTCCGGCGGCAACAAGAACCTCAGGATTGCGGACGACATTGACTTTACCACTCTCAAAGAGCTTCAGAAACTGCCGCTTGCCGACATGGGGCAGAATGCCGGGGGCGTGATTGTCAAGACCAAGTACGGGCGCGAATATCCATACGGGAAACTGGCCCGCAGGGTCATCGGCTATGTTCGGAACAACGACGAGGGCAGCAGGGCCAAGGGCATCGAGGGCAGTCTGAACTATGTGCTGCACGGGGAGTCCGGAGTAGAGTGGACGAAAGTGATTGACGGGAGGGCGCGCGTGATGGCTACGGACAGCGTCGCTGTGCCGGTGAAGGACGGAGACGACGTGAGGCTGACGCTTGACATTGACATTCAGGACATTGCGGACAGGGCTGTCAGAAAGCACATCGAGGACGACGACAACATTACGGATGCCTGCATGATCATCATGGATGTCAGGACAGGTGCAATCAAGGCGATGGTCAATCTTCACAAGGGCAGGAACGGCAAGTTCGACGAGACGCTGAACATCGCGCTGACCCAGGCAACTTTCCCGGGTTCGGTGTTCAAGACGGTCGGGCTCATGACCGAACTTGAGGACAGGAAGGTGACGCTCGGAACGAGGCTCAGCATCGACAAGCTCCAGAATCTGCCGGAACCGTTCGACAAGACCGACCCGTATCTCGTGAAATACAGGAAAGAAACGGGCAACAGCACGATTTCGGTTCTGGAGGGGCTTGAGATTTCATCCAACAATGTCTTCATATCCCTCGCCCTCGACAACTACAGGTCCTGCCCGAGGGAATTCATCACCCGCTACTACAACTACGGATTCGGAACCGACTGGAAGTTTGACATAACGGGAATGGCGCGGACGGTGCTTCCCGACCCGGACAGCAAGAGCTGGACATACTCCGACCTCGGGGCAATCGCCTACGGCTATTCAGTGCAGGTCACGCCGCTGCACACGCTGGCGTTCTACAACGCGATCGCGAACGGCGGCAAGCTCATGAAGCCGTACATCGTGGATGCGGTGCTCGACTGTGACGGGAAGGTCGTGAGCAAGGCGAAACCGGTGGCGATGCACGAGACAATCTGCAGCAAAGCGACGGCGGACACGCTGAAACGGGCGCTCAGGAGCGTGGTTACCAACGGCACGGGGTCGGCGCTGAAGAGGGCGAAGTGCAGCGTGGCCGGCAAGACCGGGACCGCATGGATGATTCTTCCCAAGGAGATTTGCCAGCCGGGGAAGCAGTTTGTCACCAAGGACGGCTACCGGCGCTATCAGGGCTCGTTCGCGGGTTTCTTCCCGGCCGAGAACCCGGCCTATTCGGCGATTGTGGTCGTGTATTCCGGAATGACAAGGACGCCGTACTATGGTGGCTCCAGACCGGCCAAGGCGCTGAATGAGGTGATAAACGAGCTTTATGCGATGGATCCGAGATGGCGGCGGACCGTGAGCGCGTGCGAGCCAATGCCCGAAGCGCCGAAAAAGGTGCTCGTGCCGGAGAGGCAGGCTCCGGAAATCGCGCCGGATGTTGTCGGGATGGGACTGAACGAGGCTCTTTACATGATTGAGAACAGCGGTTTCCGCTGCAGGTTCAGCGGGACGGGTCATGTCGCCGGTCAGACTCCGTCGGCCGGAAAGACGCTGAAGAAGGGAGAGACGATTACGATTGTGCTGAAATGACGGAATCTGAAAAGCCCTGCATTGAAAAAAGCTTGCAGGGAAAAAACTTTGCAGAAAAAAAAGCTTTGCAGGGAAATGAAAAAGTTAGAAAGATGAAAAAGTTAAGGGATATATTGACGGACGAATGCGGTGTCGTGGAAATCGGCTTCGCGGGAGCGGGCTTCAGAACCGGAGGGCGCGAGAATACGCCTGAAAAACAGTCCGAAGGTCCGGAGGACGGGCCGGCGAAACTGACGGAAAGGGCGCTCGATACGGAGGTGACCGGAATCTGCAGCGACTCGCGCAAGGTCGTTCCGGGATGCGTGTTCATCGCTGTCCGGGGAGCCGCCTGCGACGGGCACGACTTCATAGGGAAGGCGGCCGCCGCCGGCGCGGGGGTCATCGTGTTCGACGACAGGGCAGCGGCGGAAAGGTCGCTTGAGGAAGCCGGACTCGGCTGCGGGACCGCCGCCGTACAGACCTCAGGAAACGACACGGGGAACAACACCCGGAGCAGCACGGAAAGCGGTGTCATCCTCGTGCAGGTCAGGTCCGCAAGGCACGCCCTCGGGTTCATCGCATCGTCGTGGTTCGACAACCCGTCGCGCCGCCTCAGGCTTGTGGGAATCACCGGAACAAACGGCAAGACCACGACAGTGACGCTGCTCTACCGTATGTTCACCGCCCTCGGCTACAGCTGCGGACTGCTCTCGACCATAGCCAACTATGTCGCCGGGAAACGCAGCGAGACCGCCAACACGACCTCCGACCCCATCACCATCAACTCCCTCCTCGACGAGATGTGCGGATGCGGATGCGAGTTCTGCTTCATGGAGGTCAGTTCCATAGGGCTTGAGCAGGAGAGGGTCGCGGGGCTGAGCTTCCGCGTCGGAATCTTCTCCAACCTCACCCACGACCACCTCGACTACCACAAGACCTTCGCCGAGTATCTCCGCTGCAAGAAGCTCTTCTTCGACGGGCTTCCCAAGGACGCATACGCAATCATAAACATAGACGACCGGAACGCCGAGGTGATGGTGCAGAACTGCAGGGCGCAGATTGTACGCTACTCCTGCCGCTCCCTCGCCGACCACAGCTGCCGGATTCTCGAGGAGAGCTTCGACGGGATGCTGCTCAAGATTGACGGGGCCGAGTGCTGGACTCCGCTCATCGGGCAGCACAACGCCTACAACCTTCTCGCGATTTACACCACCGCCGTCGTTCTCGGGACAAGGCCGGAGGAGGCTCTCGTGGCGCTCAGCGCTCTGGAATCGGCTCCGGGAAGGCTCGAAACCCTCCGCGGCCCGAAGGACATCACCGTCATAATAGACTACGCGCACACTCCTGACGCGCTGGAGAATGTGCTGAAGACCCTCCGGGACATCAGCCGCGGCGGCAGGATAGTGTGCCTTTTCGGCTGCGGCGGGGACAGGGACAGGACCAAGCGCCCGGAGATGGCGGCGGTGGCGCAGAAATACGCCGACAGGATTTACGTCACCTCTGACAACAGCCGCACGGAAAGGACCGCCGACATCATCGCTGAAATAAAGGCCGGGTTCGACCTCCCGGGACGCGCCAAGGCCCTTTTCATCGAGGACCGCGAGCAGGCGATACGCACGGCCGTCATGACCGCCGAGCCGGGAGACGTCATCCTCCTCGCCGGAAAGGGCCACGAGACCTACCAGATTATAGGGACGGAGAAGCGGCATTTCGACGAGAAGGAGATAGTGAACGGGATTTTCAGGGAAATGACGGCATAGCGGACACGGGGTTCACAAAGATAAGTTTATTGAAGAGGCAACATTACACAGATTATGATTTACCATATTTTTGAAGCGCTCAAGGACATCAACATACCGGGACAGGGACTGATGAACTACATCTCGTTCCGCGCCCTCATGGCCTGCTTCACTTCCCTGCTCGTGGGAATCATCGCCGGCGGGCACATCATAGGCTGGCTGCAGAAAAAGCAGATCGGCGAGACCATCCGCGACCTCGGGCTTGAGGGACAGATGGCGAAGAAAGGCACCCCGACGATGGGAGGAATCATAATTCTCCTCGCCCTGTTCTCCGGAGTTCTGCTCTGGTGCAACCTCGCCAACACATTCATCCTTATTCTCGGCGCGAGTGCCCTCTGGTGCGCCGGAATCGGGCTGTGCGACGACTATCTCAAGATTCACAAGCACAACAAGGACGGCCTGAGCGAGAAGAAGAAGCTGATTTTCCAGACGATTCTCGGACTGGGAGTCGCGCTTGCCGTGTGGATGACCGGGAGCGAGCTCGGAACGACCACGACGATTCCGTTCGTCAAGGACAACGAGTTCGACTATGCGTGGCTCACCCCGTTCACCGGAGAGTGGGAGTGGTATTCAAAGTGGGGAATATATGTGGCCATGATTACCCTCGTGGTGGTCGCCTGTTCCAACGGCACGAACCTAGCCGACGGAATTGACGGTCTCTCCGGAGGCTCGTCGGCCATCGTGGGCGTGGTGCTCGGGCTCATGGCATATCTCGGCGGAAACATCAACAACGCTTCCTACCTCAACATCATGTATATCCCTGAGAGCGGGGAGATTGCGGTGTTCATGTCGGCGTTTGTCGGGGCGCTCATCGCGTTCCTCTGGTACAATTCCTACCCGGCACAGGTGTTCATGGGCGACACGGGCAGCCTGATGCTGGGCGGCGTCATCGGAGTCTGCGCGGTGCTCATCCGCAAGGAACTTCTGCTCCCGGTGCTCTGCGGAATCTTCTTCGTCGAGAGCCTTTCGGTGCTGATGCAGAGGTGGTATTTCAAACACACAAGGAAGCGCTACGGCGAGGGACGGCGAATCTTCAGGATGACCCCGCTCCACCACCATTTCCAGAAGGAGGGCATCCCGGCGCTGATTCAGTCGCCGAGAAAGGCACAGCCGGAGGCGAAGATTACGATGCGGTTCTGGATTGTGGGGATTATGCTGGCTGTTGCAACGATCGCAATGCTAAAGATTAGATGATGCACGTACATCATCGCCAAGCGGTTGTATAAGAAAAAACTGAAGTAAAAAACTGA
>DJPQ01000030.1:0-8584 GCA_002439805.1 Bacteroidales bacterium UBA6408 | reverse complement strand
AAAAAACTGAAGTAAAAAACTGATAATAGAAAATTTTGATAATATGTCACGGATTGTAGTTTTAGGCGGCGGAGAAAGCGGAGTGGGTTCCGCAGTGCTCGCGAAGGTCAAGGGATTCGACGTTTTCCTTTCGGACAAGGGAAACATCGCGGACAAATATGTCGAAATCCTCAGGAAATGGGACATTCCGTTTGAGAGCGGACGGCACACGGAGGAAAAGATTCTCAACGCGGACGAGGTCATCAAGAGCCCCGGAATTCCGAACACCGCGCCCATGATTCAGAAACTTACGGCGCAGGGAACGCATATAATCTCGGAAATCGAATTTGCCGGACGCTACGACAAGGCACGAAAGATCTGCATCACCGGAAGCAACGGCAAGACCACGACGACCTCGCTGATTTACTATCTTCTGAAGCAGGCCGGGCTGAACGTCGGGCTCGGCGGCAACATCGGCAAGAGCTACGCCTATCAGGTGGCGACCGAAAACTTCGACATCTATGTCCTGGAGCTCAGCAGCTTCCAGCTGGACAACGTGTATGACTTCAAGGCGGACATCGCCATCATCACGAACATAACCCCGGATCACCTCGACCGCTACGACCACAAGATGGAGAACTACGTGAAGGCCAAGTTCCGCATCACGCGCAACATGAACCCGGAGGACTGCTTCATCTTCTGCTCGGACGACGAGATTACGGTGAACCACCTCAACAAGATTGTGGTGAAGGCCAAGCAGCTGCCGTTCACGCAGAAGACGGAGGTCGCCCAGGGCGCGTTCGTCAAGGACGACAGGATTGTCATCCGCTACGAGGACAGCGAGTGCGACATGTACATCCGCGAACTGGCGCTCGGAGGGAAGCACAATGTGTATAACTCCATGGCGGCGGCGATTGCGGCGAAGGTGATGGACATCGACAACGACACCATCCGCGAGGCGCTCTCCTCGTTCAGACCGGTGGAGCACAGGCTTGAGAAGGTGCTGAGCGTGGGCGGCGTGCTCTACATCAACGACTCGAAGGCGACAAACGTGGATTCGGCGTGGTATGCGCTTGAGTGCCAGACACAGCCTGTGGTGTGGATTGTGGGCGGAACGGACAAGGGAAACGACTATTCGAGCCTCGTGCCGCTCGCCCGCGAAAAGGTGAAGGCGATGATCTGCATGGGGCTGGACAACGCGAAGTTCCACTCGGCGTTCGAGGGCGTGGTGCCGGAAATCCATGACGTGACCTCGGCTCACGACGCGGTGCAGACGGCAAGCCGGCTCGCGAAGAACGGGGACGTGGTGCTGCTCTCGCCGTGCTGCGCAAGTTTCGACCTGTTCAAGAACTATGAGGACAGAGGAAGACAATTCAAGGAGGAAGTCAGGAAGCTGTAAAAATCTGAATCAAGAATACATCTCAAATACACTGCTTGTATAACTGTTGTAAGCTGCTTGTACAAGTGTTGTAAAGATGAGCACAAAAAATTGAAAAGGCCTTTGAAAAATGGAAGGAATGAGTAACGATACTGCGGCGCGGGAGACCGGCGGAACAGCCGGCGGGAAAGGCGGCGGCTGGCAGTTTTTCGACAGGGTGAAGGGCGACAAGGTCGTCTGGATTGTCGTGCTGCTGCTCATAATGATTTCATTGACGACCATCTCCGGTTCAACCTCGATGCTCGCCCTGCAGAGCGGGACGACCCGCGTGAGCCTTTTCAGCAAGCACCTGCTCGTCTGCGCCGGAGGGCTTGCACTCATATTCTTCTGCTATTTCTGCGTGAGCATGAAATGGTTCGAGAGGCTGTCGAAATACGGATTCATAGTCTCGTTCCTGCTCCTCGGGCTGCTGCTGCTCAGGGAGCATTTCAACATCGCCGGCGTCATCAAGGCGGAATACCTCAACGGGGCGTGGAGAACAATCCGGGTGTGGAAGATTCAGATTCATGTGTTCGAGGTCGTCAAGGTCGCGATGGTGATGTACCTTGCCTGGGCCTGCAAGACCTTTCGGAACGACGGGTTCACCCTGTCGAAGAAACTCGCCGCGATGAGGTTCGGGAAGGAGCGCGACAAGACCCCGTTTTCGTTCATGAACAGGAGACTCGCGCAGTTCTGCTTCTATATTCTGGTTCCGGTCGCGGCTACGGCCATAATGATTCTTCCGGGAGGAAACTCCAGCGCGATTTACATAGGGCTCGTCATGGGGGCGACCATGGTCTTCGGAAGAGTCGATTTCAAGTACATAGTCATGACAGCGGTCGTCGGCGTCGCACTGCTCGGCGCGGCCTATGGCATTTACAGGCTCACCGGCGGCGAGTGGTTCGAGAGAATCGGAACCGCCCTGTCGCGAAGCGAAGAGGATCCCACGCCGGACGACCTGTTCAGGATAAAGGCTGAAAAAGGTGAACTGTCTAAAGAATACAAGAGGACGCTCCAGAAGCTCCAGCAGCCGTACTCGGCAAAGATTGCCATTCACGAGGGCGGGCTGCTCGGAAAGGGAATAGGCGGAAGCACCCAGAAATATGTGGTGCCTCAGATGTACGGCGACTTCATGTTCAGCTTCATACTTGAGGAGACGGGGCTGCTGGGAGGCATAGCGATTATCATCCTCTATCTCAGCCTTCTGGCGAGAGGTTCCAGGATAGTGGTCAACAGCGACGACGACTTCGCCAAGACTGCGGCCGGAGGGCTGGCGCTGATGATTGCGGGGCAGGCCTTCATGCACATACTGATTAACCTCGACGCGGGGCCGCTCACCGGTCAGACGCTGCCGATGATAAGCCACGGAAGCAGTTCCTTCCTCTGCTTCAGCCTCGCCTTCGGAATACTCCTCGCTATGAGCAAGACGGCCAAGACAAAGACCGCTGCCGAAGAAAGGAAGATAGACCTCGAACGCGGGCGGCCGGTCGAGGAGGAGATTTCCTCCGACTCCGGCGACTTTTAGGGCGACGGAGGAGCAGGATAGATTTCTTTTTGAAGAGGGAGTGTACTGGAGTACATGACCGATGAAAAAAGGGATATAGACCAAAAAGACATATAACTATTTATGAAGGATTTTTGAGGATAGATTTCTTTTTGAAGAGGGAGTGTACTGGAGTACATGACCGATGAAAAAAGAAATATAGACCAAAAAGACGAATAAAGATATGGAATATAAGAAGATACGGGTCATAATAAGCGGCGGCGGCACGGGAGGACACATATTCCCGGCACTGTCCATCGCCAACGAACTCAGGGCGCTCAACCCCGGGACGGAGATTCTTTTCGTGGGAGCGGAAGGAAGGATGGAGATGACGAAGGTTCCGGAGGCGGGCTATAACATTGTGGCGCTGCCGATTGCCGGACTTCAAAGGAAGTTTAGTCTCGACAACCTGAAGCTGCCGTACAAGGTGGTCAAGAGCGTATGCAAGGCGAAAAGGCTCATAAGGGAGTTCAGACCGGACATCGCTGTGGGGGTCGGGGGCTATGCCAGCGCTCCCCTGCTCTGGGCGGCTCAGAGAATGGGCGTTCCGACTCTGATTCAGGAGCAGAACGGATTTGCGGGGCTCACCAACAAGATTCTCGGAAAGAAGGCTCGCTGCATCTGCGTGGCATATGACGGGATGGAGAGGTTCTTCCCCGCCGACAGGATTGTCAAGACGGGCAACCCCATCCGCAGCACGATGCGCCCGGCGACTCCGCAGATGAAGGAGGAGGGACTGAGGTTCTACAGGCTCAGCCCGGAGCGCAGCCACCTGCTCATCATCGGAGGCAGCCTCGGAAGCGGGACGCTGAACCGTTCGGTGATGGAGTGGATCTCGGCTGGATGTCCGGGAGGAGAGAATCTCGAGGTGCTCTGGCAGTGCGGCAGGTACTACAGGAAGAGCGTGGATGAGTTCATGAAAAGGGCCGCTGCGGAAGGGCTCGGAGGAAGTGCGCTCGCCGGAGTGCGGCCGATGGACTTCATCGGGAGGATGGACCTTGCCTACGCGGTGGCGGACGCGGTGGTGTCGCGCTCGGGGGCAAGCTCGGTTTCGGAGCTGTGCGCCTGCGGGAAGGCCGCCATATTCGTGCCTTCGCCCAATGTGGCGGAAGACCACCAGACACACAACGCCATGGCACTGGTGAGCAAGGGCGCGGGGCTGCTCATCAGGGACAGCGAGGCGACTCAGAAGCTCATGGCGACGGCCTGCGCCCTGCTCCGTGGCAGAGAGAAGATCGAGAAAATGGAAAGCAATGCGCTGAAGCTCGCGCTGCCGGACGCGGCCCGGGCTATTGCGGACGAGATTTATAAGATAATAAAATAGCGCAAGGACAAAAAATTGTATGAACAGTTACAAGAACATATACCTCATCGGAATCGGCGGCATAGGGATGTCGGCGATTGCAAGATACTACAAGTTCAAGGGCTGCAATGTCAGCGGCTATGACAGGACAGAGTCCGAACTGACGGACGAACTCGCGGCGGAGGGCATCGGGGTGCATTACGAGGACAACACGGACTTCATCCCGAAGGACGTCGAGAACACCCTCGTCGTCTATACACCGGCCATCCCCCACGACCTCGGAGAACTCGTCTATGTGCAGGAGCACGGCTACACGCTGCTCAAGCGTTCAAGGACGCTCGGTGAAATCGCCAAGGGTCAGCGCTGCCTCGCTGTTGCCGGAACTCACGGGAAGACCACCACAAGCACACTGCTCGCCCACATCCTCACGGAGAGCGGCGAGGGCTGCTCGGCCTTTCTGGGAGGCATATCCAAGAACTATGACACCAACCTGCTTGTCAGCGACAACCCCACCATCGTCGCGGAGGCCGACGAGTTTGACCGCTCGTTCCTCCAGCTGTTCCCTGAGATTGCCGTCATCACGGCGATGGACGCGGACCATCTCGACATCTACGGCGACCTCGCTCATGTCCGCGAGGCCTTCCAGGAATTTGCCGGACAGGTCAGCGGAACGGTCATAACCAAGCTCGGCCTGGACATCACTCCGGAACACACCGGGGCGAAAATCATGAGATATGCCTACAACGACCCTCGGGCGGACTTCTATGCCGACAACCTGCGCAAGGACTGCTGCGGCTACTTCACCTTCGACCTGCACCATCCGGACGGCGTCGTCAAGGACTGCCGTGTCGGAGTTCCGGGCAGGGTGAATGTCGAGAACGCAGTCGCGGCGTCCGCCGTCGCGCTAGTCTATGGCATCGCCCCGGAGGCGCTCAGGCACGCTCTCGGCACCTTCCTCGGCGTGAAGCGCCGCTTTGACATACATGTGAACCGTCCCGGCTGCGCATACATCGACGACTACGCGCACCATCCGAACGAGCTCGGCGCGGCAATAGCCTCCATCAGGGACATATTCCCAGGCCGACGGCTCACCGCCGTGTTCCAGCCCCATCTCTACACGAGGACAAGGGACTTCGCCGACGATTTCGCGAAGGCTCTCAGCGCGGTCGATAAGCTCATCCTGCTGGACATCTACCCGGCCCGCGAGGAGCCGATTCCGGGCGTGACGTCGAGGATTATCTTCGACAAGGTGACCGCCCCGGAGAAGGTCCTGCTGAAGAAGGAGATGCTGATGGACTACCTCAGGGACGAGAAGATTGATGTTCTGGTGACCTTCGGGGCGGGAAACATCGACCGTTTCATCCCTCAGATCACAGAACTCCTCACGGTTTGAGAATCTTTTGTTAAACAATGAACAAAACAGCTACAAATACTCTCCTGTGCGTCACGGCGGCCATTTCGGTCGCGGCGGTCTGTGCGCTCTATATGATTGGGGCACGCAGACAGGCCGCCCTGGAGTGCAGGGGCGTGGAGGTGACGGTGAGGGACAGTTCAGTGAACAGGTTCGTCAGCGGGAACGACGTCAGGCGCATTCTGGCGGCGGGCTACGGCAGCTTCGAGGGCGTGTTCGCTGACAGCCTCGACCTCGGCGCGATGGAGCGTCTGGTAGAGAGCAAGAGCGTCATACGCAAATGCGAGGCATACGTCACGCGGGACGGGATGCTGAACGTCGAGGTCACGCAGAGGACTCCGACGGTGCGCTTTCAGAGCGCGTCGAACGGATGGTACGCAGACGCAGACGGATACATATTCCCTCTCCAGCGGAGCCACACGTCAATGGTCCCGGTGGTCGATGGAGACTTCCCGGTGACAGTGGAGCGCGGGTTCAAGGGTCCGGTGGAGAAACCGGAGCAGCGGGAATGGCTCATGAGGGTCGTCGGCATGGTCGAATACATGAACGACAACGGCTGGGGAGACAGGATTTCGCAGATTCATGTCTCGCACGGCGGTGAGGTCAGCCTCATTCCCACAGAGGGTGACGAGCGCTTCGTCTTCGGTCAGCCGGTGAAGATCCGCGGCAAATTCGCGAAGATGGAGAAATATTACCGGATGATACGCCCCCTGAAGAAGAACTACGGTGAGATTGACCTGAGGTTCGACGGACAGATTGTGTGCAGACAGGACAAAGAATAGTCGTAAAGGTACATAAGGATATATAAGGATATATAAAGACACGTAAAGCTTACGATATATGGAAGACAGGTATATAGTTTCGATTGACCTCGGCACGTTCAAGATTGCGCTTGCCGTCGCCTGCGTCAGCGGGAATGACACGAGAATCGTCTATTACAAGGAAACTCCGGCAAACGGGATGAGGAGCAGCAGGATTCTCAACGAGAACAAGGTGGCCCAGCAGCTCATGAAGGCCATAGGCGACGCTGAGGACATTTTAGGGCTCAAGATTACCGGAGCGGTTCTGGGAATGCCGCGCTTTTATGTGAGAATGGAGGAAAATTCCGCCATGATAGAGAGGGAGGAGGACAGCTACATCACCGAGGAGGAAATCGGGGACCTGAAGAACTTCGCGCAGGACAGCTACCCGATTGAAGACCCGGAGCACGAGACGGTCTATGGGGCAATCGCGCAGTCGTTCTCGACCGATGAAGAGTTCCAGATTATCGAGGACGACATCGTCGGAATGTCCGGGCGCAGGCTTGAGGGCAACTTCAAGGTGTTCATCGGCAACAAATCGTCCCTCGACAGGATTGACAGGGTCATGAAGACGGCGGGAATCGTCGCGATGAAAAAATACTTCGTCCCGCAGCTCACCGCCGAGGCCACGCTGTTCCCATCCGAAATGGAGAACGGAGTGGCGCTGATTGACTTCGGCGGAGGATGTACCTCGCTGTCAATATATTACAAGAACGTGCTGCGCCACTATTCTTCCATTCCGTTCGGCGGGATGAACGTGACGAAGGACATCCAGATGGAGAGCAAGGTCAAGCTCTCTCTCGCGGAGAACATAAAGCTAGCCTACGGGGCGTGCATGCCGGAGAAACTGCAGAACCTGAGCGAGAAGCAGCTTCTGCTCAAGAGCGAGAACGGGGAGGCGGACAAGAGGCTGACTGTGAAGTATCTGTCGGAAATCATCACCGCCCGCGAGGAGGAAATCATCCGGGCGATGCTCTACGAGATAGGCCGGAGCAACTTCGCGGACAAGCTCCGGAACGGCATAGTGATTACCGGCGGAGGGGCGCGGATGACCAATCTGGCGAATTTCATCACCGAGCTGTCCGGATATGCCGTGCGTGTCGGAAAACCTAATTTCAGGGGCGTGTTCAACTGCTGCACGGGACTCTGCAGCCCGGCGGCGAGCACGACCGTAGGTCTTGTCATGGCAGCTCGCGAACTGGGAGCAAGCTGCGCGTTCAGCAAGGAGAGCGCGGCGGCGGAAGAGCCGCAGGCCGCGGGAGATACCGAGCCGACCAAGCTGGAACAGGAGACGGGAACCCTGCCGGGGATGGTGTCGGAAGAGGATATAGCCCGGAAGAAGAGGCTTGAGGAGGAGAAAAAGAGAAAGGACATAGAGCGTCAGGAGCAGAAAGCCCGCCGCAGGAGCAGGTTCAACGCATTCTGGGACAGGGCGAAGAAAGTGTCCGAAAGCATCGGAGAGGGTCTGGGAAAGGAAGGAGGCAGGCTTCTCGACATGATGAACAACGGGGATGAATAGGAGGATGCCTCCGGACATGATGAACATGAATTAAACACGGAAGATAGGGCTTATGAACGGAAGATCAATCATTGACGAGGCCGCATTCGGAGTCGTGCCTACAAACTGGAAGAGAACGGAATCGACCATAAAGGTCATCGGAGTCGGCGGAGGAGGATGCAACGCCGTGAACCACATGGCGAAGCAGAAAATCGGCGGGTGCACTTTCATTGTCTGCAACACCGACTCGCAGGCTCTGAAGAACAGCGACGTCGCGTGCAAGATTCAGCTCGGCGAGGGTCTCGGAGCCGGCACGGACCCGGTGGCGGGAAGGAACGCGGCGATAGAGTCAGAAAAGGAGATTGAGGAAATCGTGTTCTCAGACCTCCCGGTAAAGCAGGGAATGCTCTTCATAACCGCCGGGATGGGAGGCGGAACCGGCACCGGAGCGGCCCCTGTCATCGCGGCGATGTCCAAGAAGCGGGGAATACTCACCGTCGGCGTCGTGACAATCCCGTTCCGGAACGAGGGCAACGAGTCCATGACCAAGGCGCTCGACGGCATCATGGAAATGGAGAAGAACGTCGACAGCCTGCTGATCATCGACAACGAGAAGCTCTACGGGAACTACCC
>DJPQ01000033.1 GCA_002439805.1 Bacteroidales bacterium UBA6408 | reverse complement strand
TCACGGGCCCGAACATGGCCGGTAAGTCGGCGCTCCTGCGTCAGACGGCGCTCATCGTGCTGCTCGCGCAGATAGGGTCGTTCGTTCCGGCGAAGAAGGCTGAAATCGGGTGGTTCGACAAGATATTCACCCGTGTGGGCGCGTCCGACAACATATCCCGGGGAGAATCGACGTTCATGGTGGAGATGCTCGAGACCTCGATGATTCTCCACAACCTCAGCGCCCGCTCGCTCGTGCTTCTCGACGAAATCGGACGCGGCACATCGACCTACGACGGAATGTCCATAGCGCGCGGCATCGTCGAATACATCCACGAATACGGGCACGGTGCAAAGACCCTCTTCGCGACGCACTATCACGAGCTGAACGACATGGAGGGCGTCTATCCGCACATCCGCAACTACCACATCGCCGTCAAGGAGGTGGGCAGGCAGGTCATTTTCCTGCGCAAGATGGTCGAGGGCGGTGTGGCGCACAGCTTCGGTCTGCACGTGGCAAGGATGGCCGGGATGCCGCCGCAGGTGATTGAGTCGGCGGAACGCACGCTCGCGGAGCTGGAGGCTGACGACGTCAGGACGCCGCTGATGAAGACAGCCAAAAGAGCCGCCGCGTCCGAGACTGGCTCCGTCAGGCCGCACAATGTCAAGGAAGGCCGTGTGGAAAGCGACGGCTCGCTCCAGCTGAGCTTCTTCCAGCTCGAAGACCCGCTGCTCTCCTCCCTCAAGGAAGACCTCGACAAGGCTGACCTCAACTCGATGACCCCGCTCCAGGCCTTTGACCTGCTGAGGTCGATGAAGGAAAAGATGGGGCTGTAGAACCAGGGAGACCCGAAAAATCACTGAGACATGAAAAAGGTTCTGATAATAACGTACTATTGGCCGCCGGCCGGAGGGTCGGGCGTGCAGAGATGGGTGAAGTTCGCGAAATACCTGCCGCAGAACGGATGGCAGCCGGTGATATACACACCGGAAAATCCGGAGATGACTGTGGTGGACAGGACTCTGGAGGACGACATTCCGGAAGAGGCGGTGATTCTGAAACAGCCGATTCTGGAGCCTTACGGGATTTACAGGAAACTGTTCGGAAGAAATGACGCTCCTGTCGTCGCAGGCGAAGACGCGGCGGGCATAAGGGAAAACGGCCGGACGAGAGGGATGATGGAAAGTGCCTCGGAAGTGAACCCGATAAATGCGCGGAAGAAAAGCCTCCGGCAGAAGATTTCGCTGTGGGTTCGCGGAAATTTCTTCATCCCTGACCCGCGCTGTCTGTGGATTCGCCCGTCGGTGAAATTTCTGAAGAAATATCTGCTGGAACACCCTGTGGATGTGATTGTCAGCACGGGGCCTCCTCATTCCATGCACCTGATAGCGAGGAAAGTAGCGGCGGCGACAGGCACTCCTTGGGTGGCCGATTTCCGCGACCCGTGGACCAGAATGTTCTATTTCAAGCATCTTGAACTGACCCCTTGGGCGGAACGCCGGCATAAAAGGCTCGAAAAGGGCGTGCTGGACGACGCGGATGTCGTGGTGGCGGTGTCTCCCCTCGTGCAGGATGAGTTCAGGGAGATGACGTCCACGCCCGTCGAACTGATTACAAACGGATACGACGAGGATGACTTTGACGAGGCGGACAAGGAGATGAGGGTTTCGGAGGTGGAGACGGGAAGCGAAAACGAGGATTTTTTCAACATCGTCCACACGGGGCTTTTCGCTGCGGACGGCAATCCTCTCGAACTCTGGAAAGCACTGGCTGAAATTGCGGCCGGCGACGCCGAGTTTGCGGTGAAACTGCGCATACGCCTGTCCGGAAAGACAGACACACAGATTGTCGAGGCCATCTCGGCGGCGGGACTCGGAAAGAATCTCGTGAATCTCGGCTATGTCAGCCACGGCGAGGCCGTGCGCGAGCAGTGCGGGGCCTCGATGCTGATTCTGCCGCTGCGTCAGGAGCCGGAATACAGGGCGGTACTTCCCGGCAAGCTGTTCGAATATCTCGCCTCGCGCCGTCCCGTGCTCGGAATCGGGCAGACTGACGGGGCCATGGCGCGTGTGCTCGAACAGGCGCATGCCGGAGTTACGTTCAACTGGAACGACACCGAGGGCATCCGGAAAGAAGTCACCCGCTGCTGGCAGCTGTTCCGGGAGGGGCGGCTCGACGACAACGAGGAGGACATTGAGCGCTATTCCCGCCGGAGGCTCACCCGGCAGATGGCTGAAGTTTTTGAATCATTGATATAATATGGACAAAATGAAATCAGGAAACGACATAGTGAAGAAGATATTGATTTATCTTGGAATCGTCGTGTTTTTCGTAGCACTGTCATATGCTTTCGTGCCTCAGGTTCTGAGCGGAAAGATTGTGAATCAGGGAGATATATCTTCATGGAAGGGTATGGCGAACGAGGCCTTGACATATAACGCCCAGCATCCGGAGGACAAGACGCACTGGACGAACTCGATGTTCGGGGGCATGCCGACGACCGCGACGATTGACGATTTCGACGGAGACTGGACGAAGTGGATGTATAACCTGCTGCTGACGGGCAGGCGGCCGGCGACATATTTCTTCATCGCGCTTTTAGGAGGGTTTCTGCTGATGCTCGCCTTCGGCTGCGGTCTCGTTCCGGCAGTAGGAGGCGCCATCGCCATCGCGTTCTGCTCTTACAATATGCAGATTATTCAGGTTGGGCACAACACGAAGATGCAGGCCATTGCGTTCTTCCCGTGGGTGCTCGCCGGGGTTGTCTATACCTATCGCTGCGCGATGTCGGGGCTTAGGGGCGGTTATGGACTGTATAAGACGGAAGACACCTTATCGGCGGGTAATGCCGGTCATGACGGAACCGTGAAGACGGTCGGATGGAAGACATGGCTGCCGAAGACGGTGCTCGCGTCGGTGCTTTTTGCCCTCGCGCTGAGCTTCCAGATTAAGGCGAACCACCCGCAAATCACCTACTATCTGGCGATTGTGATTTTCGTCTATGCGCTGACGCTGCTCATCTGGGCGTGCGTGAAGAAGGAGGAGCGCAGACTGAGGATACAGAGGTTCTTCGCGGCCTCGGCGCTGCTGCTAATCGTGGGCTGCGTGGGAATCGCGACGAATGCCAACAAGCTGATTCCCACCTACAAGTACTCGAAATACACCATGCGCGGAGGCTCGGAACTAGCGGCCGACAAGGCTGAGCACGCGGGCGACGCGAAGGCCGTGAAGGAGGCCAAGGCGGCGGCCAAGGGTCTTGACCTTGAATATGCAACGGCCTGGTCCTACGGAATCGACGAGATGCCTAACCTGCTGATTCCCAACTTTAACGGCGGGGCTTCGGCCTGCGACCCGCATCTGAAGCACGGCGCCACGGAGGAACTTCTCAGGCGCGCCGGGCAGCCGAACGTGAAGCAGACGGTGAAGCAGCTGCCTATGTACTGGGGGCCGCAGCCCTTCACAGCCGGGCCGATGTATCTCGGCGCCGTCACCATATTCCTCTTTGTCCTCGGACTGTTCCTGTTCAGGGGCAAGGACAAATGGTGGATTATCGCCGCGACCCTCATAGCCGTTTTCCTCGCATGGGGAAGCCATTTCATGTGGTTCACGCGGCTGTGGTTCAACTATGCGCCGATGTACAGCAAGTTCAGGACGGTGTCCATGGCACTGACGGTGCTTCAGGTGACTGTGCCGCTGCTCGGATTCCTGACGCTTGACAAGATTATCAGGGAAGAGTACAACCACAAGAAAGTTGTCCGCGCCGTGCTCTGGGCAGGCGGGCTCACGGGCGGCTTCTGCCTTCTGATGGCACTGTTCCCGGGGATTGCGGGGGATTTCAGCGCGGCGAGTGATGCCGGGATGCAGGATGTGCTCGCGGATGCGCTGCGGGAGGACCGCCGGGCAATGCTGCGCCATGACGCGCTCGTGAACTGTGTCCTCATTCTTCTTTCCTCGACCATACTGCTTTGGGTTTATGGAAAGAAAGAGCCTTTTGTGCGCACGGGAAGGGCATACATCGCCGGAACCGTCATCGGGCTGCTCGTGCTTTTCGACCTTTTCAGCGTGGGCAAGCGCTACCTGAACAACGACCATTTCATCTCACCGAAGAACTGGGAGGCACAGTTCAGGGAAAGGCCGGTCGATAAGAGCATACTCGCGGACAACAGCCTGTCATACAGGGTGCTGGATCTCAGCGTAAACACTTTCAACGACGCGCATCAGAGCTACCGCCACAAGTGCATCGGGGGCTACAGCCCCGTGAAGCTGCAAAGGTATCAGGATTTGATTGAAAGATACATCTCCGGAGAAATCAGTTCGGTCTATAAGGCGACTGAAGGCTGCGCGACGGTCGGGGAGTTGGAAGATAATTTGCCATATTTGCGAGTAACATCCATGTTAAACGGCAAGTATATCATATTGGGAGAAGATCTGGCGCCGGTTGTGAACGACTATGCCTTCGGCAACTGCTGGTTCGTGAATGATGCGCGGGAGGCATCGTCCGTGAACGACGAGGTTGACTTTCTCGCAGACACAGACCTCGCGAACACCGTGGTTTTAGGACCTGATTTCAAAGATATTGCCTCCAAAATAGGAGGTTCGGAAGAGAATCCGGAGGACTTCATCAGAATGACGTCGTATGAGCCTAATGAGCTGCACTATGAATGCAGGCTTTCGTCCCCTCGTGCCGTGATGTTCAGCGAGATTTACTATCCGGACGGATGGAAGGCCTGGGTCGGGCCTGTCGGAGAAGTGGGCGAGACTATTGGAGACCGCTTTGTGGCGACGTCGTTTGCCACACCGACGGAAATCTTCCGTGGGGACTGGATGCTGAGGGGAATGATTCTTCCGGCCGGGGAACATGAGGTCGTGATGCGATTCGAGCCCCAGTCTTATGTCGTCGGGGAGCACATATCCACGGCAAGTTCAGCCCTGCTGATTCTTCTTGTGGTTCTTTCAGTTGCCGGAGCGGTTTATACGGCTTCACGCCGGAAGCGGAAACCCTCCGCTCATGAAAAAATCGCGTAGGGTTTCCCGCCTTCGGCTTTTTTGAAGCCTTTCGCTGCTCATACAATTTATTAGGGGAGTTATATATTCAAGCCTTGAGGACAGGACTGATGATAATGTAGAGAAGAATAGAAATATGGAAAAGTGTATAATTGCGGCGGTGGCGGAGGACGGGGCCATCGGGAAGAACAACGGGCTACTTTGGCATCTGCCGGAGGATTTGAAATATTTTAAGGCAACGACAATGGGATG
>DJPQ01000068.1 GCA_002439805.1 Bacteroidales bacterium UBA6408 | reverse complement strand
CGTTGGGCGATGACGTGAGCCGGGCGGTCATGCGCGAATTCAGACTATATATGCTCATCGGAGGAATGCCACAGTCGGTTGACGCCTATCTGGCCCGCAATGACTTTGCTGCGGCTGACGCTGTCAAGAGAGATATTCTTGAACTCTACTCTGATGATTTCCGCAAGACAGACCCGACCGGTAGGGCTTCGACCATCTTTCGGGCAATACCTTCCGAATTGTCGCGGAACACATCCGGCTACAAGGTGGGCAGTGTCGTTGAGAATGCCCGTCCATCGCGGATGGGGGAACTGTTCTCCGATATGTCGGACTCAATGACGGTGAACTTTGCGAATCATGCCAATGACCCGAGCGTAGGCCTTGCCCTTCACGCAGACTATAACAACTTCAAGATGTATCTGGCCGACACGGGGCTCTTCGTCACCCTCGCCTTTATGGACCGGGACTATACGGAAAACGAGATATACAGAAAGCTTCTTTCCGACAAACTCTCCGCCGATTTGGGATATGTCTATGAAAATGTCATCGCCCAGACATTGAAAAGCTCAGGGTACGAATTGTTCTACTGCACATTCAAAGAGACCGTTCCCGATTCTTCATCCGTCCGTAACTACGAAGTCGATTTCCTCCTGTCGAGGAAGGACAAGATTTGTCCGATAGAAGTAAAGTCCTCTGGCTATAATTCCCACAAATCCCTTGACAAATTTCAGGAAAAATACCCCTCGCGCATTCTGAAGAGGTATCTTCTTTACACTAAAGACTTGCGCAAGGACGGTGACATCGTCTGCCTTCCGGTCTATATGGCCGGCTTGCTGTGAGGCTTCGGCTATCTTTATAATTTCGAGCAAACATATTTGTCGAAATCGACGACGGGAGGATTGCTGCCAAGGCTTATCACGCGTTTAATAAAGGCGGTCGCCTCTTCCTTCGAAATCAGCCCTCGTATAATTGCGTAATACAAAAAATCATTCGTCGTCAGGAAAGTTATCCCGAATTCATTACAATAGTCGGTGATATCTTTCGTGTTGCTGCTGCCGACGACGTCTTTGTGGTAGCGGCAATATACCATGCAGGCACTTTCTCCTCTACCTAAATGTGGACCGGTGGTTGCTGTGAGTCTTAAGAACTCTTTCTTTTCTCCTCCTGATTCGCCGAAGACCTCTTCCTTAATGGTCTTTTCCAGAGAAATGACTTTGTCCAATGACGACAAGATAAAAATCGGCAGCTCTTTCTTTACGACATCCAACACAATGAACTGAAATTCCGGCAATATCCTGGGTAACAAGGACAGTTGACCGGCCTTTGCAAAATGGTTGATGACATCGGCATCAAGCACGACTTTAGTCTTCTTTCCTGCCATCGGTTATCATGTTAAGCAATTCGAGATAATGCCCTTCTGATACCTTTCCGGATTCAAACAGCCTGCGTGCTTTCTCGCCAAAGTCTCCTATGAAGAAACCGTTGTTTCCCGGTTCATATAATGCTTTGTCATATCCATATTCGCGTGCGGAATCCTTTACCGGAATTGTCTGCAATTCTTTGAGGCGGGCTTCCGAAATCAGTCCGAGTTCTTTCAGACGAAGGAGCAGATTGATTCTCGAAACTTGGTACATCTGTTCCATTCTAATAATTGTCGCCAACTCAACATTATGACAGACAAGTTCTTCTGAACTTATCATTTGAAGGATTCCCTCCCGAGGAAGAAGCAGGGCTGATGCAAACATATTGGCGTTTCTTTCTTCGCCGGTGGAAACTCCGAAACATATATGAGGAGTCGGTTTTTTGTCATAAAAAAGATGGTACAGCTCATGTGCGATAGTAAAGTGCTGTCGTCCGCGGGTTGAAGAACTGTTTACCAGCATAAACATCTTGCCGGTATTTGATCTACAGCTGATTCCGTAGGAATTTTCAGACAACGGCCTATACATTGTCGTTATATTGAGCTTGCGAAGCAATGTCTTTGCGCTAATCGGCTCGGATTGCGTCAATTCGTTGTCGAACCGAAATTTGGCGGCAAGCGCTTCGGCTTCTGAAATGCTTAGTTTCTTCATTTTGCCAACATTGTATCCATCATCAGTGAATTTTTCACGACACGTTTGAATGCGGCAATCTGCTCCATGTCTTCTGCAGACAAATTATCGACACGGAAAGCCGTCGTGAGCATGCTTTCAATGACATCGGTGTTTTCTTCATACAGAAGATAGGCGTCGCATCCATATAAATCCGCCAATTTTTCCATGCAGGCCAAAGGCAACTCTCTTTCGCCTGATTCGTAATTCGAATAGGCCGAGCGTCTGATTCCCAAGAACGAGGCGATATTTTCCTGAGTATAATTGCTTGCCTCGCGCATGAGCTTGATGTTTTTTGCAATGGTGAGCTTCTCTTCCATAATGTCCGTCTGTATCTCGTTATTGAGTTTGGTGTGGCAAAAATACAAAAAAATTTAATTATTTCACAATTTTGCCACGCATCGTCTTTTGTCATTGCAGTGATGGACATCATTGCAATGGCGGAACTTACGCCTACTTCAGGATGTCCTGAAGTTCGCTCCACGGGACGGTGACCTTGACTATGCCGATGGCGTATGGGCCGATTTCGTACTGGCCGTAGATGTAGGTGATGCCGGCCTTGCTGACGATGAAGTTGCCGTTCGGGGTGATGTCGGTGGTGAAGAGCATGTCGTAGTCGTCCTTGTCGAGGGCGGAGCGGAGGTGGGCGCGGAGGGCGGCGCTGAGCCGTTCCTCATAGCCGAACGCGAAGATGTCGTCCTCGGTGACCGGCTCGCCGGTCTTCCTGTCGAAGTTCAGACCGAGCAGCGCCGTGCCTCCGTGCGCTCCGCCGGTGTAGCTGTATTTGCTGAGCGTGTAGGCGAGAAATCCGTTGTACTCTCCTTCTCCGCGTCCCTCAATCGTGAAATCCCATGTGAAGATGTCCCATTCTCCTTCATCCCTGTCCTCCGGGTTCGCCGCCTGGCCGACAAACTCAAGATTTGCCTCGCGGTAGTTCTTCAGGGTCTCCTCGGCATACCCCTTCACGGCATCCTGCGGCGTCATTCCGCAGAAGACCTCGCCGAGGGCGTCGCCGATGATTCCGTCGCACACGGCCTTCCGCGCGTCCTCCACGAGTCCTTCCGTCGGGAATTGGAGGCTGATGTCGAGCCTGAGCGAGTCCCGTACGCCTTCCGC
Organism: Bacteroidales bacterium UBA6408; assembly: GCA_002439805.1. Lineage (GTDB taxonomy): Bacteria > Bacteroidota > Bacteroidia > Bacteroidales > UBA932 > Cryptobacteroides. Next base: position 4,227 of record DJPQ01000068.1, on the reverse strand, counting down.
GAGGGCATATCCCTTCTTCAGCTCCACCTTTTCGTATTTCACCTCATCCGTTCCGCAGCATCCGATGATTCCGAGAACCGCGGCGGCCGCAAGCGCAGCCGAAATAATATTCCTTTTCATATCAAAAAATGTTTGAGTTTCGCATATACCTTAATCATATATACATATTTTCCATGCTCCCGCACACATCGCGCCCCGTCGTTTCCGGAGGGGAAGGAGAATTTGTCGCGACACAAATGTATCGGTTTATTGTTGATAATCAAAAAATTATTCGTATATTTGCAGCCCCAATTTTGGGGAGTTAAACATAAATAAAAGATTTATAATCATTTATGCCAACAATTCAACAGTTAGTTCGCAAAGGACGCGAGGTTATCGTCGAGAAGAGTAAATCTCGCGCGCTGGATGCTTGCCCTCAGAGAAGAGGCGTTTGTGTGCGTGTCTATACCACCACACCGAAGAAACCTAACTCAGCAATGCGTAAGGTTGCCCGTGTGCGTCTCACAAACTCCAAAGAGGTCAACGCGTACATCCCTGGTGAAGGCCACAACCTGCAGGAGCACTCAATCGTGCTCGTTCGCGGCGGTCGTGTAAAGGACCTTCCTGGCGTACGTTACCACATCCTTAGGGGCGCTTTGGATACTGCCGGCGTCGAGGGAAGGACCCAGTCCCGCTCTCTCTACGGGGCCAAGAGGCCGAAGGCAGGTAAGAAGCCCGCTAAGAAGTAATTTTAATTCATTACCTTAATTTCCAACAAAACAATGAGAAAATCGAAGCCTAAGAAGAGGATTCTACTTCCAGATCCGAAGTTTCACGACGTGATGGTTACACGCTTCGTGAACAATCTTATGTTGCAGGGAAAGAAGAGTATCGCGTATTCTATTTTTTACGATGCCATTGACATGGTAGGCGAGAAGATGAAAGATTCTGACAAGGCTCCTCTCGATATTTGGAGGAAAGCTCTCGAGAACGTGACACCTCAGGTCGAGGTCAAGTCACGCCGTATCGGCGGAGCTAACTTCCAGGTGCCGATGGAGGTGCGTCCTGAAAGGAAGATTTCACTTTCCATGAAGAATATGATAGTCTTCGCCCGCAAGCGTTCAGGTCACTCCATGGCCGAAAAACTTTGTGCCGAAATCATCGCGGCGTACAACTGCGAGGGTGCGGCATTCAAGAGAAAAGAAGATATGCACAGAATGGCGGAGGCCAACAAGGCTTTCGCTCACTTCAGATTCTAATCCCCAAGGAGACATTGACAAATGGCAAGAGATCTTAAATTTACCAGAAACATCGGTATCATGGCTCACATCGATGCCGGGAAGACCACAACCTCGGAGCGTATTCTTTACTACACGGGAAAGACTCACAAGATCGGTGAGGTTCACGAGGGCGCGGCCACAATGGACTGGATGGTCCAGGAGCAGGAGCGTGGCATCACCATCACTTCTGCCGCCACTACCGCTTTCTGGCACTACAGGGGAGACACATATCAGATTAACCTCATCGACACTCCGGGTCACGTTGACTTCACCGTGGAGGTAGAGCGTTCTCTCCGTGTTCTTGACGGAACTGTCGCTACCTTCTGCGCCGTAGGGCGTGTGCAGCCTCAGTCCGAGACCGTTTGGCGTCAGGCTGACAAGTACGGCGTTCCTAAAATCGCGTATGTCAACAAGATGGACCGTGTCGGCGCGGACTTCCTCGCCGTCGTTGAGGAAATCAAGACCAAGCTCGGCGCAAGGGCGGTTCCAATCTGCCTCCCTATCGGAGCCGAGGACAAGTTCGAAGGCATCATCGACCTCATCTCCAACAAGGCGATTTACTATGATGGCAGCGAAGAGCTTGTGAACTACCACATCAAGGACATCCCGGAGAACATGAAGGCAGAGGCTGCCGTATGGAGGGAGAAGCTCGTTGAGGCGGCCGCCGACTACGACGATTCCCTTATGGAGAAGTTCTTCGAGGATCCTGACTCAATCAGCGAGGACGAGATTATCGCGGCTCTCCGCAAGGCTACCATCAATATGTCAATCGTGCCTGCGTGCTGCGGCTCTTCATTCAAGAACAAGGGCGTTCAGTTCCTTCTTGACGCCGTGATGCGCTACCTTCCGTCTCCGCTTGACATTCCGTCAATCAAGGGTGTCAATCCTAAGACCGGTGATGAGGAAGTCCGTCATCCGAGCGCGAAGGAGCCGTTCTGCGCTCTCGTGTTCAAGATTGCGACCGACCCGTTCGTGGGACGTCTCGCATTCCTCAGGGCATATTCCGGACATCTTGACGCTGGCTCATATGTGCTCAACACCCGTTCCGACAAGAAGGAGCGCGTGGCACGTCTCTACCAGATGCACTCCAACAAGCAGAACCCTATCGATTTCGTCGAGGCCGGCGACATCTGCGCCGCAGTCGGATTCAAGGATCTGCGCACGGGCGACACAATCTGCGACGAGGCACATCCTATCACCCTTGAGTCAATGGAATTCCCTGATCCGGTAATCGGACTTGCAGTGGAGCCTAAGACTCAGAAGGATCTTGACAAGCTCGGAATCGCTCTCGCGAAGCTTGCGGAGGAGGATCCTACCTTCACCGTCAAGTCAGACCACGAGACCGGTCAGACTGTCATCAGCGGTATGGGTGAGCTTCACCTCGACATCATCGTCGACCGTCTCCGCCGTGAGTTCGGAGTTGACATCAACCAGGGTGCACCTCAGGTTAACTACAAGGAGGCAATCACAATCCCTGTCCAGCACCGCGAGGTGTTCAAGAAACAGTCCGGCGGCCGCGGTAAGTTCGCGGACATCATCGTCGAGATTGCCCCTGCGGACGAGGGAGTCACGGGACTTCAGTTCGTTGATGAGGTCAAGGGCGGTAACATCCCTAAGGAGTTCATCCCGTCAGTCGAGAAAGGCTTCAAGTCAGCGATGGCAAACGGAGTTCTCGCCGGCTACGAGGTCCCTTCACTCAAGGTTACCCTCAAGGACGGCTCGTTCCACCCTGTCGATTCAGACCAGCTCTCATTCGAAATCTGCGCCCGCATGGCGTTCCGTCACGCCTGCCCTAAGGCTAAGCCGGTTCTTCTTGAGCCTATCATGAGCCTTGAGGTTGTCACGCCGGAAGATTACATGGGTGACATCGTCGGCGACCTCAACCGCCGCCGCGGTCAGGTTACGGCAATGGACTCCACGGTCGGTGCGCGTATCGTCAAGGCGTTCGTTCCGCTCGCCGAGCAGTTCGGATATGTGACGGTTCTCCGTACCATCTCATCAGGACGTGCCACCAGCACGATGACTTTCGACCACTACGCCGAGGTTCCTGCGAGCCTTGCGAAGGACATCATCGAGAAGTCCGGCTACAAGGTTCCTGAGGAGGAATAATAACAGAAAGTTTAATTGGTTATACAATAACGACATGAGCCAAAAAATCAGAATTAAGCTTAAATCGTTCGATCATATGCTGATTGACAAGTCGGCTAAGAAGATCGTTGAGACAGTTTCTTCTACAGGCGCCCGTGTGAGCGGTCCTATTCCGCTTCCGACCAACAAGAAGATCTTCACTGTCAACCGCTCGACATTCGTGAACAAGAAGGCCCGCGAGCAGTTCGAACTGAACTCATACTGCCGTCTCCTTGACATCTACGATTCGACTCAGAAAACCGTTGATGCCCTTATGAAGCTTGAGCTTCCGAGCGGTGTTAATGTCGAGATTAAGGTTTGCTAATTGAAATTCCAAAAAGATTTCATATCTTTGCAGAGCCGTCTGAAAAACGGCGGCTCTGTAAATTTTTAAAAAGTTCTTTGAATCTTCCGCACAGGAAGCTCAGCTGATGTTTCGGGGTGATATACCGAAATAGTTCAGGGAATTTTTCGTGTATTTTGAGATGGATGCAAGGAAGGCGAGTGAGGAGGAAGGGAGTTACCTCAAGGTAATGACCGCCCGACGACGCGAAGTCTGACGCAGCAGACGCTCAAAAGACACAAAAATTGGTCCCATAGCTCAGTTGGTTAGTAGCACCTGACTCATAATCAGGGGGTCGCAGGATCATGCCCTGCTGGGACCACCACTCCAAGAGAATTGCCAAAGTTGTTTCACACAGCCTTGGCAATTTTTTTTAAGAGCTGCCTATAGGCTGCATCTTTTTCCATTTCCAATTTGAAAAAATAATTTTTCGGTATTTCTAAATGCATTAACTTTGCAGCGCGTATGAGTCTATGTAACCATCCGAAATAGGCCGTC
>DJPQ01000062.1:2640-8197 GCA_002439805.1 Bacteroidales bacterium UBA6408 | reverse complement strand
CCGGTCTGAACAAGCTTGGCGTTCGCCGGCTCATGGACAGGAGCGCCGTCCTTGCCCGTGTAGAGAGGTTCACCTGTGGCCTCATCGACCCCGAGCCATTCGTACATATAGAAGTCGTAGAGCGAGCCGCCCTTCTTTCTCCAATAGTTCCCGGAAGCGTAGCCTTCCTCAGGCTCATTGGACGGGAGTTTCGTGATTTTGTTCCTGTACGCCGTCCCGTTCACCGCAAGGTTCCACGAGAAGTTCCTGACCTTCACCAAATCCGCCGCGACGTCGAACTCCACGCCTATGTTCATCATGTCCATGTCGTTCACCAGCTGGCTCGCCGGATTTCCCTGAGAAGGCGCTAGGGCGCGGTAGTAAATCATGTCCTTGGTCTCCTTGATGAAGAAGTCCGCGTTCACCGAGAGCCTGTCGAAAAAGCGGGACTCGAAGCCGGCGTTGAAGTTGTTGGACTTTTCCCATGTCACGTCAGGAGCCGCCCTGAACACCTTGACTATAGACGCCTCGCCATCCACGCGGTCAATCCGGTAGAGGTCCTCATAGACCTTCGTCATTCCTATGTTGTCGTTGCCCTGCGTTCCGTAGCTCGCCTTGAACTTGAGGTAGTCCAGCCATGCCACCGGAAGGAGGAACGGCTCCTGCTTGGCGTTCCACGATGCGCCGACGGCCCAGAAGCTGCCCCATCTCTTGTCCGGAGCGAACCTTGAGGATGCGTCCCGGCGGTAGGAGGCGGAGACGAAATAGCGGTTGGCGTAGCTGTACTCAGCCCTTGAGAAGATTCCCTGAAGGAAATAGGACGAGCGGCTGGAATCGAGGTTCTGATAGACCACGGCGTTTGCAAAGTCCGAAACTGTCGGATCGACGAAATTAGTCATCTCACCTGAGAGCCCGTAGGAGGCGTCGCTCTTGATTTCATGCCCCAGAAGCAGCGAGAGGCTGTGCTCGCGCGATGAGCCGAAGCTTGGAGTCCACGAGAGCAGCTGGTTGGTGTTCAGAGCCGAATAGCGGCCCGTCGATTGCTTTCCGCGTCCGTTCACAGTGGCGGCGTCGCCTCCGACCGGAGTTGTGTAATTATCTGACTTTGTGTTGAATATGTCGTATGCCAGATTCACCGTGAACTTGAGGTCCTTCACGATGTCGAAGTCCAGATAGCCTCTCGAAGACATATTGTCCCTCACGGAGTTCACCGTCGATGAGAGCAGCTGTCCGTAAGGGTTCGAGAGCTGCCCGTATGCCCTTTTCTCTCCCCAGTCGTAGAGAGTCTCCCCGTTTTCGCCGTAAAGGCGCTCGCCGGTTTCGAGGTCATACAGATAAATCGGATATATCGGGGCGATGTTCTGTCCGAAAAAGAATATGTTTGAATATGAGCCAGAAGACTCCGCTCCGAACTGGTTCTGATTCGTGTTGGAATACGCGACGTTGAGTCCCGCCTTCAGCCATTTCGCAATGTTCTGGTCAATCTTCGCCCTCACCGAGACACGCCTGAATCCGGAGTTGGGGACATACCCGTTGTCGTTGAGATAGGAAACGGACATATACGCCTTCGTCTTCTCCGAACCTCCGGACACCGCAAGGGTGTATTCCTGACGGATTCCTGCCTTGAAGACATCCCTGTTCCAGTCGTCCGTCCACTTGAGTTCCTTCGCCAGAGGGTTCAGTTTACCGGTTGCAGGGTCTATGACCTCACCGTCCTCGACACCCTTATATATATTATAGCGGAGATAGCGGCTAATCAGCGAGCCGGAGGCATAGGCGTTCGCCTGTCCGAGCCCCATGGAACCGCCGTAATAGACCTCGTTGCGCAGGGCCTCCCATGTCATCTCGTAGTAGTCGGCCGGATCCGTTATTATGTCGTAGGTCGGCACGCCTCGGGAGTTCACGCCGACTTTCGCGTCAAATTCGATTCGTATCTTGTCGGATGTCCCGCGTCTGGTGGTTATGATTATGACTCCGTTGGAGCCCCTCGCGCCGTACATCGAGTTCGCAGCGGCATCCTTGAGCACGGTCATCGACTCTATGTCGTGGGTAGGAAGCGAGTTGAGGCTGCCCTCATAAGGCACGCCGTCAACGACCAGAAGCGGAGCCTGCGAGGCCGACACGGAGCCGAGCCCCCTGATGATGATGCTCGCCGAGGAGCCGGGAGTTCCTGAGGAGCTGGACGTCTGAAGCCCCGCGACCGCACCTTCAAGGGACTTGGAGATGTTGGTCGACTGCATCTTGCTGAGCTTGTCCCCGCTCACCTGTGCGGCCGAGCCGACGAAGGAAGATTTCTTCTGAACTCCGTAGGCCACGACGATGGTCTCGTCAATCGCCTGCGAATCCGGCACGAGCCTTACGACAAGCTCCTCGCCGGGGACCGCCTTAAACAGCTGCTCGACATAGCCTATTGAACTGATAAGGAGCTCTGCCCCCCCCTGAACGACATCGATGGAGAAGCGGCCCTCATCGTCAGTCGAAACCCCTGTCGTCGTTCCCTTCACGAAAACTCCGGCAAAGGGAACGCCCTCGCCGCTCACGGAGTCCAGAACCTGTCCCGTAACCGTAACCTTCTGGGCGGCCATTGTCACCGAAATGAAAAGAAAAAGCAGTGAAAACACTACATTCTTAAATCTCATTGGGAAATTTGATTACAAATTATTACTACTAACGAATCCAAAACACGCAAGAATCATTGGAAACGAGGTCGAAATTACAAAAAATCATCATCACTTACAATTATCATTTCAATATTTTTTCACTCCAAAGCACATTTGACAGATATGTATTGCACTTTGACACAAATTTTGCATCCCCAAACCGCCGCGCAGCTTACACTTTTCAAAGGATTTGACTATAAAATTGAAGCAAAATATGCAAAATTTCTGTCATCACAATTATTATTAAAATTATTTGCATATATTTGCCGGTCGATTCCGCAGGCGGGCCCGCCCACGGAGCATACATCCACGCGATTTATCCAACTTATTCGATATGAGAAAGTTCTGCTTACAGTTCCTGACATTGTCTGCCGTCGTACCTGCCTTATTTTCTGGATGTACGGAAGATTTCCTGCAATCCGGCGCGGAAAGCCCGGAAGCCGGGGTGGAGTTCAGCGTTAAGGTTTCTGACCCGACGTCCGAAGGGGCGACTTTTCTCATAACCAACAACGGGCAGGACAGCAACACCTGGTACGGCTTCGCCTACGACGACGTCAGCACGCCGGTCCAGGCCGCCATAAACAGAAAGGTGCACGAGCTCTCCGGGCTTGCGGGAGGATTCGCCGGGGCTCTTGAGCGCGGCTCGAAGAGGATAAGGATTGCGGAGGGATTCTCTCCGGCGACGAAATATGTCTATGTGGTGTTCGGGCTCACCCCGGAAGGCACGGTCTATGGAAAGCCGGCAAGCTGCGAGTTCAGGACGGAGCACGAGGCAATGACGTTCGAGATGAAAATCAGCGGCGAGACCTCGTCGTCGGCGGAGGTGAGCATCACGCCGTCCGGCTCCGGAGAATGGTACGCCTTCGTGACGGAGGACCTCACGAGCGACGCCGCCGAACTGTTCCGCACAAAGGTCGCGTCTCTCGAAGACATCCAATCGGTTCTCTGCTCAGGAAAGAAATCCGTGACATTCGGGGATCTTCCGGCATCGAAAAAACTCCGTGCGATTGTCTCCGGCCTCGACGCCGACGGCACTGTCTTCGGAACGCCGGCTACGCTTGAGTTCCGCCTCACCCCCGACGCGGTTCTGAACGAGAACTGGACGGTGACCTACGACGGCTATGTGAAGCCGCAGGGCGCCGACAAGTCCTACCGCAAGATTACCAACACCTCAACCGACAACACCCGCTATTTCATAGACGTGATTTCCGAGGAGAACCTCACAAGCCTCTACAACAACGACATCAGCGCGTTCATCAAGGCTTCAGTCGCCAATCTCCTCGCGAAATATCCGTCAAACTGGAGCAAGTACGTGTTTACGGGCACAAGCAGCATCTACTACACCCTGCGCACCCGCAAGAGCTACTACGCCTTCGCCATCGGCATTGACCGCAACGGCTATTTCACCGGCAGTTTCGCAGTTTCCGAAAAGTTCCGTATCGACGGCAAGGACTGGAGCGCGGTCTATGACAAGTGGCTCGGCAAGTGGGAGGCGGCCGACAACACCGGCCACGGCTACAGCCTGACGATTTCCGAAGACAAGCGCGAAGACTTCACCTTCCTCATCTCGGGCTGGAACAATGTCACCGACACTCCGATGCACGGAGTCATCGACGACGAGACAGGCAAGCTCTACATTACCTCCTACAACTACGGAGAGCACGACCTCCCGACCGACAGCGGCACCATCAAGGTCACAAAGATGCTGGTGGGCCTCACAAGCAAGGGCTTCTACGGCATTGCGGACGACAACAGCGACATCTATTACATCTGCGCCTGCGAACTCGACGCCGAAGGCCGCAACGCGACGATGAAGGGGCTCTCGCTCAGCACGACCGCAGGCACCCTGAATTTCCTCCAGATGTTTTACATCGGCGTCAGCGGCAGCTCGGTCTATACCTACGGCGACCGCAGCACTTTTCCGACATTCCCCGTCAAGCTCGGCCGCGCCGGACTCTAAATAGACCCCTCCCGTCCCCTCGAAGGGGAAGTGGTGCTCCGTGCACACCATCGCACAAGGCTCTCGCTTCGTTGTTCTTCGCACGACGCTTATGCGTCTAAGCAGGGCGAAGAAAAAGCGAGCTCATCTTTTTCTTCATCCCCTTTCTTTCAGCTTTTTCATTCCTTTTCCCGCAGCTTTTTCATTCCGCTTCTTTCAGCGTTTTGGACAGGAGGTCAAGAATCTCGCGAGGGGTAACGACCATCTGTACTTTCGGAAAGTGTTTTATATTGCCTGTCACGAGATATGAATCATCCCTTGACAGGGCAACTTCATAGAAAACGGCATCCTTAGGGTCAGACACATTGTCCAGAACAGCTGCTCGCCACGAGTTCTGTCCGATATCGGTAATTGACTCTATCAGAGACTTAATGTCTTCTTCCAAAAACGAAAACTTCGGACGGCGAAGAACCTCACCATATTCCTGAAGAATCTCGTCATTGTACATAGGTATTATTTCCCGTGCAAAGATTTTCTCAATGACTTGAAATGTCGCCGAATCAGGATTCTTCGCATAAAGGGCCGACACGAGAACATTTGTGTCAATCACGGCGTAGAGTTGTCTCATCAGCGTCCCTCCCTCGCAAGCCTTATCTCCTCATTTATTTCCTCAAGAGTCATTTCCGCGCCCGACTCCTGAGCCATCTGGCGCATACGGCTGAAAGCCCGACGACCTTTCTCCACCGCATCGTCTTTCCCTGCCGCCTCAATCTGAAACGGTATCCTACGGTTTCGTACAACGTTGCGTACGTAAATGTTGAACGCCGTATTCACGCTCATACCAAATTCCTCGCAAAGACTATCAAACTGATTCTTGATGTCGGAATCTATCCGTATTGTTACTGCTGACTGTGACATAATAACTACATTTTTGCGACAAAGATAGCAAAACAATTGCAAAAAGCAATCATTTCGCAAC
>DJPQ01000062.1:0-2615 GCA_002439805.1 Bacteroidales bacterium UBA6408 | reverse complement strand
CTGTCATTTCGACCGGAGCGAAGCGGAGTGGAGAAATCTTTATCAACTTGTTAAACAAAAACAGGGGCACTGCCGCGCCCCTGCTGGTAAAAGCATTAAAATCTATCATTTGGCGATACCTTTTAGTTCAAGTTCGTCTATGATAGCTTGCGTATTACTTGTCTTAAAGACAACCTTCAATATCAAGTTTTTGCAGGCAGCTTCACTTGGTAAGTTATATGCCACATCAACAAAAGTTGTAGCACCCGTTGCACTATGAGTAGCTTCAACATAATTACTTCCACCATCTATTGAATAATAGAGTTTTGTATAATAGACCTTTTTTACCGAGCCTGCCTTCCACCAATAGTTCACAGTAATACTGCTATATCCTGATGCATTTAGGCCTTTAATAATGAAAACGGCATCAGCGTCTGTGGAACTTTGAAAAAGACCAGACTGCGTTTTACCCATTATGTTCTTACACTGTTTTACATTGCTCACATCATATGTAACATCCGTAAATACTGCCGATATTCCACTTTGCTCCTTATACGAATCATCCCAGTCTCTTGCACTACCGGTATTCTTGCCAAATCCCTCTTTAAACATAAGCACTGGTTTGCCACTCTTCCCTGTATAAGTCGTTAATGCCACAACACTTGGTCTCATGCCGTCTTTTACGGCTATGGCCTTGATTGTCTGGCCGTCGGTCAGAGTAACCGGAGAAGAATAGACTGCATCGGATTCCGTCGGGTCAGCAGGAGATTCTCCGACCGTGTAGTGGATTGTGGCGCCGTCTGTTGCGCAGGTGATTGTCGCCACCGCGCCGTCAAGCGTGATAACCGGAGTTTCGCAAGAAGCAAGAGGAGCCGTATATGTGAGTTCATCCCAATTCTCCGGACAAAGTTCCCAGGTTCCTTTGTATATTTTCCAGTCGCACTTTGTCAGGGTTCCGCTTAACAAGCCGCCGATTTCCCACGCAGACGGAACATCCCTGCAGAATATCTCAATTTCCTGCCCGTCGACATTCAGATAGACTCCATTTGTATAACCTTTCGATGTCTTATAGAATTTTGTAATCTCCTCGTCCTTAAGAGTGACCGTGACCTGAGCCCCCGCTTCCGTAGGAGCACCTGCGGCAACGAGTTCCGAAAGCGACGCATAAACAGGAACCTCTATAGGAGCAGTCGGCGCCGTGTAAGTGAGTTCGTCCCAGTCCTCAGGGCAAAGTTCCCATGTATTGCCGCCATACAGCACCCATTCGCAATTTGTCAGCGTTCCGCTGATTGTTCCGCCTTCTACCCATTCGGTCGGAAAGGCCGCTCCCTTACAGTAGATTTGTATGGCCTGGCTTCCTACAAGCAGGTTCACGCCTTTGGTCCCGTTGAATGTCTTTATTACCTCATCCTTAAGGGTGACCGTAACATTTGTGGCTGTGGAAGAAGGCTTGCCTGCGGCCACAAGTTCCGAAAGCGAAGCATAGACAGGTATCTCCGGTTCCGGCGTATCCTTTGAGACCCAGTCGCTTGCAGGGATTTCCCTGACGACCTTGTAGAGTTTGCCGGCTTCGTAAGTTGCTCCCTTTGTGTTGGTGACGGTCAGTGTCTTTGAGGCCGTCTCAACGGTGAGGGTCATCTTTGTAACGGCCGAGTTCCCCTCAGTCGCAGTGGGAAGCACATTAAACCAAACGGAGAAGTCGCTGGCCTTTGGCGCCGATTCCGGGAATGTCACCTCAATTTCCTTGAGGTCGGCAGTAGGCGCAAACGTGAAATCAGAAACATAGGCATATTGAGCGGCTATGCTTCCTCCCTCCACGGTGAGAGTGGCCTTCGTGACTGCTTCATCAAAATCAGCAGTCTTCAGATGGAAATACTGAATCGCTGTCTGGCGGGTCATTTTGAACACTATGTCATTTCCGTTGTCGTCCTTCCCCGCCGCTGCATTGTCGGCATCCGCAGAACCCACCATTATGTCGTAAGAACTATTGTAGGAGTTGCCTTTCTGGGTACGTGCGCCGCCGAAATCGACATGATTGTCCGTCTCGTCAGGGACTGGGAAACAAGCCTGATACAGCCATGTTCCCGTATAGTCCGGCAATTGCGCCGAAAAGGCCTGCCCATTCCAAGTGGCCTTAACGGTGTTTCCTTTGTCGTCGGCTCCGTTGAGATAGTAAACTGAAATCCGGTCATCCGCTTCCCACGCCGACTTGAAGGTCTGCTCGTCGTCGGTGGTGAGGGTCGCCTTGGTTGTGGCAATCTGAGATTCCGCCCCGAAATGGACGGTCACGAGGCTGCCCTGAGGCTTCTCGGCCGGCGCAAGCTCTTCCTGTGCGCAGGATGCCAGTCCGAATGCGGCCGCGACGGCCGCGAAGAAAATTTTGCTGTAAGTTTTCATAAGGCATCGTCTTTTTTAGTTCCAGTCTCCGGACTGGTCGGTTACATCTGCTCCGGTAATGTCCTGGAGACCGTAGGCATTGTGAGTGGACGCTCCGCTGCCGGCGAAGCCGCTTTCCGTCGAGACGCCCGTCACCTCGACGAGGGGCGTCTCATAAGTGTTTGTTTTTGAGTAACTCATTTTGTTTTTGTTTATAAGGTTTAACTCTTTCTTGTCCGCTTCGTTGTTCTTCGCACGGC
>DJPQ01000117.1:2170-4117 GCA_002439805.1 Bacteroidales bacterium UBA6408 | reverse complement strand
CAGAATTTCCCGGAGATTTTTTCCTATTTACAAGTAGCTGTAGATGAAGACCGTATAACAGAAAACGAGCGAAAGTTCATTGTCACAGGCAGTAACAATTTCTCACTGATGCAGCATATCACGCAGTCTATGGCCGGCAGGACGGCGGTCATGTCACTGCTTCCGCTTTCTACAGAGGAGATTCTGTCAGTCCGTCCTGATGTCGGGACTTCGGAAATGTTGCTGCGCGGCGGATACCCCGCAATCTGGTCCGTAGGATTGGAGGGACGCCAGATATTGCTGAGCAACTACTACACGACATACATCGAGAGAGATGTACGCTCACTCGTGAACCTGAAAACCTCTTTTTCTACCGTGACAAATCGCAGCGCGAGGTAGATGTACTGAGGCTGTTGCAGGAAGGCTCCCTCGAAGCCTACGAGATAAAGGCGGGTATGACATTCAACACCGACTATTTCAAGCATTTACATTATCTGCAGACTCTTTTGGGAAATCAGCTCAAACGAACGTCTGTAATCTACGATGGAGAACAGGAAGGTCAGAGCATTTTCATAATTTCCATAAAACATCAATAAATTTTAGATAAGCTTTAAATATTTATTATATTTACATATAATTCAAATCATAATTAAAATATTTTATGCCCAGAATTCCATCCACCATATTTCGACGAGATGTCTATATCGAACGGATCAGACCATTTATGTACTCGAATATCGTGAAAGTAATGGTAGGCCCACGACGTGTGGGAAAAAGCTATATTCTGTACCAGATTATGGAAATCATAAAGTCCGAATCAGCGTCTGCAAATATCATCTATATCAATAAGGAAGACCTGGAGTTCGATGGCATAAGAGACTATCGGGATCTCCATTCCTATGTGTCCGCCCGCCTCGTCGAAAATGGACGCAACCACATTTTTGTGGATGAGATACAGACCATTGCGGACTTCCGGCTGGCCATCAGGTCTCTTGCGCTTGACGAGAACAATGACATATACATTACCGGAAGCAACTCACGGATGTTCTCAGGAGATTTGGCAAATGAACTTGGCGGGCGTTATGTGGAATTTAAGATATTCAGCCTTTCCTATCCGGAGTTCCTCTTATTCCATAAGCTCGAAAATTCGGACTCTTCTTTGGAAAAATACATTCATTTCGGAGGCCTGCCGTACCTTGCCAATCTGCCGCTTGAGGAGAACGTAGTCATGGAATATGTCAGAAGCGTCTATTCCACAATCGTTCTGCGCGACGTGGTACAGCGCAGGAACATAAGAAACACGATATTCCTTGAACAGCTGATAAAATTTCTTGCAGACAATGTAGGAAGCCTGTTTTCAGCAAAGCGTATCAGCGATTTCCTTAAGAATCAAAAAGTTAACATCGCATCAAATCAGGTGTCGGAATATGTGGGCGCGTTGGTGGAAGCTTTTGCCATACACCGTGTTGAACGCTATGATATAGTGGGAAAAAGACTGTTCGAACGCGGGGAAAAGTATTATTTTGAAAATTTGGGAATCCGCAACGCCGTTGCCGGCTATAAGCCTCAAGACCGGGCAAAAAGGCTGGAGAATATCGTCTGCAATCATCTGCTCTATTGCGGCTATGAAATAAATGTCGGTTCTTTGGCGGCCGAGGAGATTGATTTCGTATGTACCAAAAACGGAGAAAAACTGTATGTGCAGGTCGCCTCAGAACTGAACACTCCGACAACGATTGAACGTGAATTCGGCAATCTTCTGAAAATCAAGGATAATTATCCCAAGATAGTAGTCTCCCGAGACTGCTCGTTCGAGAATACATACGAGGGAGTCAGGCACATATATATCAGAGACTTCCTGTCGTCCCAAATTGACTTTGCAACAAAATAATTTTTGCCGCTTTCGGGTTTTGTGAGTAACTTAGCGAGTTCAAAAAAATTGGAAGTAGGTGAAAATGTAGGTGAAAA
>DJPQ01000117.1:0-2100 GCA_002439805.1 Bacteroidales bacterium UBA6408 | reverse complement strand
GAAAATGTAGAAGAAAACCTTACATTGATTCAAAGGGAAGTTCTCAAGAAAATCATGCAGAACAAACGGGTTTCTCAGAGAGAATTGTCTGAATACATTGGAGTTACACCTACGCACATCTACAGAATCATATTTGAGCTTCGGAAAAGAGGGATAATAAGAAGAATCGGCCCTGACAAAGGCGGACATTGGGAAATTATTAAGAAACAGAATTGGGGAGGAAAATGACATGGCAAAGGAGAGTTCGGGGTTGACGCCGATGATGAAGCAGTTTTTCGCGGTGAAGGCACAGCACCCGGAGGCTCTGCTGCTGTTCCGCTGCGGAGATTTCTACGAGACCTACGGGGACGACGCTCTTACGGCGAGCAAGATTCTGGGAATCGTGCTCACGCGGCGCTCCAACTCGGCTCCGGACTCCGTTCCCATGGCCGGGTTTCCCCACCACTCCATCGACACCTACCTTCCGAGGCTCGTGCGGGCAGGCTACAAAGTCGCGGTCTGCGACCAGCTGGAAGACCCGAAGCTCACCAAGAACATCGTCAAGAGGGGCATCACCGAGGTCGTGACTCCGGGCGTGGCCTTCAACGAGCAGCTGCTCGACCAGAAGGAGAACAACTTCATCGCCGGGCTGTGCTTCGGCAAGGACAAGTGCGGGGCGGCGTTCCTGGACGTCTCCACCGGCACGTTTCAGGTGGCTGAAGGGTCGCCGGACTATGTGCTGAACCTTCTCGACTCGTTCGGGCCTAAGGAGCTGCTCGTTCCCAAGGGCTATGAAAAGAACATAAAGGAAAAGACAAACGGGAAATACTATGTCTCCACGCTTGAGGAGTGGGCCTTCGTCTATGACAACTCGGTCGAGAAACTGAAGAAACAGCTGAAAGTCGATTCGCTCAAGGGATTTGCTGTGGATAATTTCTCGTTGGGAGTGACTGCGGCCGGAGCGCTGCTGATTTACCTC
This sequence comes from Bacteroidales bacterium UBA6408, assembly GCA_002439805.1. Lineage (GTDB taxonomy): Bacteria > Bacteroidota > Bacteroidia > Bacteroidales > UBA932 > Cryptobacteroides. The sequence continues at coordinate 1,142 of DJPQ01000117.1, read as the reverse complement.
GAACAGACGCAGCACAGCGGACTGAGCAACATCTGCTCCATCTCCCGCATCGACGGCGAGAGGTTCGTGTGGATGGACCAGTTTACCTACCGCAATCTCGAAATCTTCGGAAGCACCGCTGGGAAGGACGGGGTCAGCCTCATCGACGTGGTCGATTACGACTCCTGCCCGATGGGCTCAAGGCTCCTGCGCAACTGGCTCGCGCTTCCGATTATGGACCTCGACGAGCTGAGACAGCGCCACGACATCGTGGAATGGTTCACGAAGAACAGGGAAAGCCTCGGCACGATGAAGGAACTCATAGGCGACGTCGGAGACCTTGAAAGGATTGTCTCCCGGGCCGCGGCGGGTAAGATTCTGCCGAGGGGAGTGCTTATGGTCAAGCGGGGGCTGAGCAGGATGAAGCCGATAAAGGAACTGTGCGAGGCTTCCGGATGCGGGCCGCTGAAGGAACTCGCGGAAGGGCTCGAAGGCTGCAACGAACTTGTTGACTCTCTGGAGAGAACCATCGACCCGAACACGGCGGCGATGCTCGGGAAGGGCGACGTGATTGCCACTGGAGTGAACGCGGAACTGGACGAACTGCGCCGCATCGCCCGCCACAGCAAGGACTATCTCCTTGAAATACAGCAGCGTGAGACCGAACGCACGGGCATAGGCTCGCTCAAGGTCAGCTACAACTCCGTCTTCGGCTACTACCTCGAAGTGCGCAACGTCCACAAGGACAAGGTTCCTCAGGAATGGGTGCGCAAGCAGACGCTCGTGAACGCGGAAAGATACATAACCCCGGAACTCAAGGAATATGAGGAGAAGATTCTCGGAGCGGAAGAGAAGATATATATTCTTGAGTCACAGATATATAATGAACTCGTCGAGAAGATTCGCGCTGACATCGTGAAGATTCAGCGCAACTGCGGAATCATCGCCCGGCTCGACGTCCTGTCCGGCTTCGCGCAGCTCGCGCTCGAAAGAAAATACTGCCGTCCGCAGATGAACGGCGGAATGAAGCTCGACATCATCGAGGGGCGGCATCCCGTCATCGAGACAATGATGCCCGCCGGCGAGGAATATGTCCCGAACGACGTGCACCTCGACTCCGACGGACAGCAGATAATCATACTCACGGGCCCGAACATGGCCGG
>DJPQ01000050.1:3928-22266 GCA_002439805.1 Bacteroidales bacterium UBA6408 | reverse complement strand
GAGGCGCGGAACGGGAAGAGGGGAAGGCCGGCGGAGTTGAAGACGGAGCCGGCGTGCCAGCCGCTGAAACAGTAGCGGGCCGCGGTCGGGGAAGAGACCTCCGGGGAGGAGAACTCGAGGACGCCGCCGGGAAGGATGCGCAGTTTGGCCGGGACGAAGGTCTTGCCGTCACCTGAAATCTCCGCGTATGGAATGTTGAAAGTCTTTCCGTCGCCGGAAACCTCCGCGTTGTCAATGCCATCCGCGACATGAAGCCCGGATGCGTCGGAGAGGGTCACGAGCAGTTTGTCGCCATCGGCCTTCATGGACTCGAACGCAGGACCTGCGGGATTCACTGAGTTGTCACCATATTCGTTGTGCAACGCCCAGAGAGCGAAGCGTTCGGCGGGGACTTTCTTGTTCGGGAAATGGACGGTGCTTTCGCTGCCCACGTCGCTCAGACCGATGATGCCGCAGTTGGGAATGTCCTTGAAGGCGGTCATCTGTGCGTTGCGGAGCAGTTCCGAGCCGCCGTTCGAAATCGGACGGTTGTTCACCCATGGGGCCAGCTGCGCGAAATAGAACGGGATGCGTGCCGAGCTGTCGCCTTTGCGTGCCCTCCAGTCGGCGACCATCACCTGAAGCATGTGGGAATAGGACCAGTAGTAGTTGCAGTTGCTCTCGCCCTGAAACCAGAGGATTCCCCTGAAGCCGTAGTCCAGCACCGGAAGCAGCATCGCGTTCCAGCAGTTGGACGGGGCGCTCGGGCTGTTCTCCCCCGCCGAGAGCTTGTCGGAGTCCATATACTCGTTCTTCGCGAGCTTCGTGAAAGACTCGGGCGGCATCCATCCCTCTATGCGCGTCCCGCCGTAGGCACAGCCTATGATTCCGACGGGAACGCCGAGCGCCTTGTGAATCCTCCGCCCGAAGAAGAAGGCTATGGCCTCGAAGTTCCCCGCATTTTCCCTCGAGCATATCGCCCACGAAGACTCACCGGTGTCGTACTTTGCGGTGCGGGAAACGGCCTGCGGAACCTTGAAGTAGCGGAACTGCGGATAAGCCGCGTCGGAAAGTTCCCTTTCCGAATCCTGCACAGGCTCCGAGGAGGAAAAGCCCTTCATGGGATGCTCCATGTTGGACTGTCCGCTGCATAGCCAGACCTCGCCGACAAGAACGTCGCGGAGAATCTTCTCCCCCTTGTTGCTGTCCGTGATTCTTATAGTGTATGCCTTGTCGGAGCCCTTGGGAGTCCTGACCTTGGCAATCCATCTTCCGTCGCTTCCAGTGACCGCCTCAAAGCTGCGGTCAGTCCATGACGGAGACACGGTGACCTTCACCCCGCTGTCGTCGGTTCCGTAAATCGCCGCCTCAGACTCCTGCTGGAGAACCATTCCGTCGCTCATTATATGCGGCAGGGCAAGCGCCGATTTCACGCTCTCGCCTGTTCCCGGCTTGTCCGGGGTTGACGGTCTTTCAGGCTCGTATGAGCCGGAGACTCCGCAGGAGAGGGCCAGCCGGACAAAAATCATCGAAGTCACAAGTATATTCCGAATGTTCATAACTCAAATTTCGCAATTATTCTAACGCATTGATTGGAAACCGTTCATTTTTTAATTAAACAGGTTCTCGGAAGGAAAGATTATTCGCCTTTCCCGTATCTGATTTCATACATATTGTAGCCTATCTCGCGCAGCGCGGCGACAGTCTCCGGATAAGGTGTGTCGCAGCAGTCCGTCAGGCCCACCTGGAAGTCCTCGCCGTCAAAGCGTCCGGTACAAGGCTGGTCGGAGAACTGATGCCAGTTGGTGCCTATGATGCACGGGTTCTTCAGACACGAGCGCACGAAGTCACCGTATGCCCGCGCACGGTTCTTCTGGCTGAATGTGGCCACCTGACCCGTGTGGAACAGGCCGCGGTCAAGGGCGCCGAAATGGAATTCCCCGTACATGACCGGCAGGTCAATCCCCTCAGGAAGGGAAAAGGTCTCGCGGGTGTAGGTGTAGTTGTTGTAGCTCATCACATCGACATACTCGGCCGCAATCCTGACCACGAACTCCGGAGCGCCCGCGAAACGGCAGCCCATATAGAGCTTGTCCGGAGCCACCTGCTTGAACACCTCACGCACGGTCTTGAAATACTGCCTCACAATCAGCAGGGTCAGTTCCGAAAGGTCGGCGTCAGCGGCGGACGGGAGAGCCTTGCGATTGGCAATCAGAGCGTTCCAGTCCCCGAACGCCGTTCCCCACGCCTTGTTGAGAGCCTCCACATTGGAGTATTTGTCCATGAGGCGGTCTATCAGCACCATCTTGCTCGCCTGTTTCGGCGAAGCCTTGAGCGCAAGGCCGGCCAGCATTGTCTGTGTGCCCCAGTTGATTTCGTTATCGACATAGAAGCCCTGGCACCAGGAATCCTCCAGCTGTGTACGCTTGGCCTCAAGATGGGCGCGGACGCACATAGGAAACAGATTGTCGAACGGGTCGATGAAAGGCCACCATCCTCCGGAGCCTTCAAGGACAGGCCACTTCGGGCAGCCCGCGACCGGAGCACCCAGATCGACCCTCTCGTTATAGACGGTCCTGTCCATCGCGCAGATTGCCGGGTCGGAGGAATTTGCCATCGTGTTCATTCCCCAGCTGCGCAGCCTGCGGTGAGCGAGGTCGGCGAACACCGCCTTATAGTCCTCTCCGTACTTGCGGTACGCATTCGCTGAAGAAAAGTCGTATGTCTCACGTATGCCCCTGGCAGTGTAGTACGGATGCAGGAGGTCATCGTGTGTGAAATAGAAGCGGTGGAACGGGTCGGTCTCATCCTTGGGCAGGCCGGAGAAATAGAACCTGCGGCCGTCGAGCGGAGTCACCGCCGAGGATGTCGTCACACGCACGACCCCGTGCGACCAGTAGAGATAGCCCTCCGGGTCTATCATCCACCATTTCCCGTCAATCTTCTTCACGTAGAACTGACCGGTCGCCTCATACCGCGGGCCGCCTTTCCATCCGCCGTAAATGTCCCAGTCGTCGGGCCCCGGATGCGCCGCGAGATCCTTTTCCTCCGCAAGTCTCGCACGCTTCAGATCCCTGTCCGAGTGCACTTTGCCCGGCCAGTCCCTGTACTTGTACTGTCCGTATGCGTCCACAAACGGGAAAAATGCCGCCGAGTCCAGCTGCATTGCCTTAGGGGCGACGCGCTTTCCCCGGACAAGTTCCACGTCGGAGACGGTGAACTCCACCCCCGGAAGAAGGTTCACGCCGGCGATGACGATGGTGTGGACATCCGAAAGGTCGATGTCATAGGAAAAGAGCCCGAGTTCCCGGGAATATGGCGTGCCGTGCATAAGTCGGAACGCTCCGTTCACCTCCGGATGCGGTATGTCCGGGCTCAGCGGAAACTCGACGGTTATGCGAGAACCCGTCGGGACGTCGCCCACGGCCTCATATACTCCGGCCACAGCCCTGTTCGCCCTGTCGCGGAACTCAGGCTTGCGGCGCGAGTCGAACATATCGCAGACGAGATAGAGAGCCGTCACATCGCTGCGGTTCTCCACAGTAAGCCGGAGCGACTTATATTCCCTCAAATCCCATTTGCCGCGCAGCATGATTCCGGCCTTCCACTGCTTCGAGACGATGTCGAAGTTCCCGTCTGCCTCACTGACAGAGCATCCGCCCACGTTCTCAATCGAGTCTCCGGACGTCCCCGTCAGCCTGAGGTTCCCGTCTTCACGGGCATATCCCGTCCATGAAAGGACGGACATCATTGCGACAACGCATAAAATTCTGTATTTCATATACCTAAAGATTACTCGGTTTCTGACTGCCATTCATTTATTCCGTCCCTGACCCTGTTCCGGAACTTCAGGATGTCATAGACATAAGTCGTGGTTCCGTCGCCGTTGCTGTAGCAATAGTTCAGGGAAATCTCCCTGTCCTGAAGGAGTCGCGCGCCGTTGAAGCGGCTCGGATGTCCCTGAATCGGGTTTATTATGATGCCTGAGCCGTCGGCCGGCGAAACGAGGATATCGTCTCCGTCGAAGGTCAGCAGCAGGGAGCCCGTGCGGCCGCCCATACGGTCGGTCCTGACGGAAACCGCATCGACGGTGGTGAGCTTATAAACCTTTGAGTCGGCCTGCGGAAGCGTGAGCTCATACTCGTCCGTGGAGACAATCTCTCCCGTCGCGTCAGAGCGGACAACGGTGCGGCCGCCGTGGTACCAGTTCCCGTAAAGGCGGTTCTCGCATCTCACGGCGATAATCTCAAAGCTCTTTTCCTTCACAAGGACATCAGCGTCGGCATCGACAATCCTGAACCCTATCGCGTAGCACGGCACGAATGCCTTAGGGTCGGAAAGAATCCCGTCCGTGGCGCGAACGGTCACTGTCGCGGTGTGCCGTCCCTTGCGTATGGTCAGCCCGTCAATTCCGTCAAGTTCATAATACTCCGACGGGAGCGGGCTTATCTCAGTCACGGCGGCAAAGGCGTCGCTCACGTATGACTGGCTCAGCGCCCCGAGCCTTCCCATTCCCTTCAGGCCGTCAAGCGCGGTGAACGACGGCGTGCCGTCAGACTCCGAAAATGCGGAAAGGTCAGCGGAAAGCAGCGCGTCGTCAGACTCGACCTCAACGGCCCTGTCACGGTCATTGGCAACGACTCCGCCGAGCGCCACCGTGAAGTCGAACTCCATCCCCTCCCCGACCACGAACGTCCGCAGGTCGTACTGGTAGGCGGAATATATCCCCGTGTATTCGTAATCCATCGTGTAGTCGCCGTAGCATCCCGTGGCGAGGACACAGCAGACGGCGGACAATGCAAATATCTTCTTCATCTTCTCAAATTCCATAACAATAAGTCTATCTCCAGCTTTCCCAGCCCTCGTTCTGGACAAGGTCCGGGCAGCGGCGCACCTCCATATAAGGAAGCGGAGCCCAAAGGGACGGATAGTTCAGATTTTCCACAACCTCATCATAATCAAAGACTTCCTCCCCGGAGAAGCCTCGGGTTATCCTTACCCCATGAACCGGAACGTTAAGGTCCGCGGCCGAAGAGGCCCATCTTCTGAGGCACCAGTAGCGCTCGCCCTCAAAGCAGGTCTCGACCCTCCACTCATTGCGCACCAGGTCGGAGAACTTTTCCCGCGAGGAACATTCCTCAAGGTAGGGGTCCCCGGACGCTCCGAGCCCGTCGACCCCCTCCGTGGTCTTGCGTGCGCGCAGCCATCCAAGGGCCTGCTTCGCCGAATAGCCGAAAGTCGAGCTCTCCTCCGGACCGACGACCTCGTTAGCCGCCTCGGCGAAAATCAGGCACATCTGTGTCCAGCTCAGCAGGTGGACGCAGCGATAGCCCGGCTGGACAGTCTGGTCGTAGGGGTTCCATCCACGGTAGAGGAACTTGCGGATGTAGTAGCCGGTCGGCGAGGTCATCGTCCCGCCCGGGGCGTCGGCGCCGTCGGTCTCGGTCTTGAAGGAATACATCTTCGCGCCGTTTGAAAGGCGCAGGACAGAGGAGCCGTTGTAGTAAATCGCCGCATAGAAGCGCGGATCGCGCCCCTCGTAGGGCTTCTGCGGGTCATATCCGCTGCGGGAGTCCGTTATCGGGTAGCCGTTCGCCATCGGGAACGCATCCACAAGGTCCTGCGTCGGAACGATGTTGGACTGTCCGCCGAAGCCGAGCGGGTAGCAGCACTTCTCCGTGTCGGTTGCCTTGGAGAAATTGGACGGCCAGACAATCTCTGCGCTGTTGCAGTCGTACCAGCTGAAGCCGGAAAGCGGATTGAAGCCGCCCGTGAGCGAGCCTTCGCGCTCAATCTTGTGCTTCATGACGCGGGAGGCATAGACGGCGGCGTTCCTGTACCGCTCCACGTCCCCGTCCGGATTGAACGCCGGGCTTGCCCAGAAGAGCCAGACCATGGAGCGTATGGCGTCGATGCAGACGCGGTCGAGGGTCTTGTAGCGCACGGAACCGGTCACGGGGAGGTTCTGGGCAGGGTCGTCCGGATAGTCGCGGTTGGAGTCCGGAAGATAGAAATATGCGGAGTCGCAGTCGTCAAGAATCTGCTTCACGCACTCTTCAACTCCGGCCCTGCGGATACTCCCGGCATCGATTCCGTCGGTAGAGGTCGGCTCGGTCACGATAGGCACGCCCCACATGTTTCCGTCTGTTCCCTTTCCCGCAAAGGTGCGGAGAAGGTCGAAGGCGTACCAGGCGCGGAGTCCGAACGCGCTGCCCTGCATCGTCCTGCGGTAGGCGGCGTCAGCCTCCATGTCTATCAGATAGCGGGCGCTGATTCCTGCGCGGTCCTTGAGGAAGAGGTTGGCATAGTTGATTGCGGAGTAGTCCGTGTTCCATTTGGAAGTGAACGGGTTGCCGGACATGAGGGCGGTCCCGTTGGAGAACTTGCGCCATGCGGCTCCCTCCGAACGATAGACGGCGTCGTCTGTCGCGGCGGAAATGCCGAGAAGGTAGTTGGTCGCGTAGAGCGTCGGGATGAAGTCGTTGTAAATCTTATCGACATATCCCCTGAGCAGCTTGGCGTTCTCGTCGTAGTTGTCGTCGTTGTAGCTGCCGTCCGGAAGCGGGTCGAGAAAACTGCATCCGGCGGCCACGAGACCCGGAAGAAGAACGGCTATGATTTTCGTGAGTTTCATTGTAGTATGAATGAAAAGGATGGGTTGAAAGGATTATATCATATCGGCGGAAGTCAGAAATTAAGCTTTACACCGCCGGTGACCGAACGCACCAGAGGATAGGAGCTGACGCCCGCGTCGATGCACTCCGGGTCCACGTCCCTGATTCCCGAGAGCGTCAGGAGGTTCTGCCCCTTGACCGAAAACTTGACGCCCCTTATCCATGACGAGCGGCGCAGGCGGAGATTGTAGGACAGCTCGGCGCTCTGAATCTTGAACCATGAGCCGTTTCGGAGCCAGAAGTCCGACCCTACGAAGTTCTGGTCCGAATGCACATAGTCAAGGCGCGGATAGGCTCCGCCGATGTTGTCGCGGACGAAGGCGGAATAGTTGCCGTCGCCCCAGCCGTTCCAGAAATAACTGTTGGTCATCGCCGTCTTGAGCCCGGCGCGTCCGGTCCCGACGACGTTCAGCTCAAGGTCCTTCCATCCGAAAGTGAGGTTAAGCGCATAGCTCAGGCGCGGAGCCGTGTTCCCGAGAATCACCTTGTCGTTGTCGTCAATCCGCCCGTCTCCGTTCACGTCCTCATACATAAGGTCGCCGACCTTAACCGCGGTGGAAATAGCCGGAACGGAAGACAGCTGCTCCTCGTCCTCATATTTTCCGATGCAACGGTAGCCCCAGTACGCATCCACGGGAGTACCGGTCTTCTTCTGGTACTCATAGAGCCATTCGTCATCGGTCAGTTTCTCATATATGGCCTTATATGTCGTCGCGCTGAACGACGCTCCGACGCGGAAGTCGCCGAAAGTCTGTGAATATCCGAGAGTCACGTCCATTCCACGAAGGCTCTGCGCCGTGAAATTGTCCATCAGCGCGATGCCGCTGAGTCCATATACCCCCGGAATCGTGGAGGATATGTTCACTATGGAGTCATATATTTTCTTGTAATATGCGTTCGCCCGGAAAGAAAAGAGCCCGAGGAAGTCAAAGTCTATCCCGAGGTCGGTCTGAAACACCTTAGGCCAACCGAGGTCGTGGTTGGCAAGACGGTTTATCGTCGTCTTGTAGGAAATCCAGCGGTTGGTGCCGAACCACGAAGGCTGGTCGGAGATAGGGCCGTACCACATATCCCCGTTGTAGGAGTAGTTGGAACGATACTGATATGGAGTTCCGAAGACATCGAACTGCCCGGTCAGGCCTGTCTGGGCGTGAATCTTCAGGCGGTCAATCCACCTGACATCCCTGAGGAAAGCCTCGTTGGAGGCCACCCAGGCGAGTCCGGCCGAAGGGAAGAAGGCGAAGCGGCGACCCTTCTCGTAACGGGACGAGCCGGCGTACTGGGCGACGAATTCGGCGACATATCTACCGGCGTATGAATACTTTGCGTCCGCGACGACATACATCTGCCTCTGGTTCTGCGACTCGCCCTTGCTCGAGGCGCTGTTCATCGAGAATGTCGCCCCCGCGCTCACGCGGTGGTCTCCGAAAGCGCCGTCGTAGGAAAGCCTCTCATACATCGACAGAGACTGCCATGTGTAGTTGGATAGGGTCGATTTGCCGGAAGCCTTGGCCCCCTTGTGCGAGGACTGTTCCTGAATGCCCGCGTCGGACGACCAGTACCATGCGATGTAGTCGTCGTTCTTCCCAATGGTCGTCTGCGCGAAGTTGGAGGCGGCGAGCCAGGTGCGGGACTTCAGCCCCCTGAGCAGCCACGAGAAATCAACGTCGAGCGCGACGTCCATAAGTCCGGAGCGCATCCTGTTGGTCCTGAAGCCGCCCTCCTTCATGAGGGCATAGTAGTTCTGCGTCCAGGACTTGCTCACGCCGTAGGCCTTTCCCGCCCCGTCCGGAAGTTCGAGTTCAAGCGGATATGCCACGGCCGGGACAGTCCGGTAGTCGTACCAGGATGTCCTTCCGGAACGCCGGAAATAGAGCATTGAGGAAAAATCGACCGAGACCTCCATCCATTTCCCGACCTTCACGCCAAGACCCGCCGTGAAATTGAAACGGCTGTAGTCCACGGCATTGGGACTCTTTATCAGGTCTCCGGAATAAAGTCCGTTAAGAGAAAAATTGTAACGGACACCGGATGTACCTCCGAAGATGTTCAGCCCGGCACTTGAAACAGGAAGAAAATTCCTGTACATCAGCGACTTGTAATCCACATTCGGGTATTCGGAGCTATATGGGTCGCGGTTGGCGAAGTTCCTTATGGCGAGCTGGCTGTAGAGCTGCTCGTAGCCGCCCTCCTCCCTCGCCGCGTTGTTCAGCCGCGCATAGTCCTCTCCGTTCACCCACTCCGAGACCCTGTCCGCGAAGCTGACCCCGCTCTCCGCGTTCACGCTTATGCGCATCGGGGTGTTGTAGCTTCCGGAGCGGGTCTTTATGAGAATGGCGCCGTCAGAGGCGAGCACGCCGTAGCGGGCGCGGTCGGCGACGTCGGTCAGGAAGGTCATGGACTCAATCTGGTTCGGGTCGAGCTGCAGCTGCCCGAAAGGGATGCAGGCGTCGTTCACTATGCACATCACATTGCCGCGTCCCCTCATCCTGACGCTGAACTGGTCCGAATCCAGCGCACGGTACTGGTAGTTCGGCAGAGCAAAGCCGGCCTTCTCCACAATCTCAAGTCCCGGAACCATGCCGGTGAGCCTGTTCATCAGGTCTCCCTGCATCCTGCCTTCAAGCGCCTCGCCGGAGACAGAAAGGAAACTTCCTGTGGATTCCTCCTGCGGGACGCTCCCGTTCCACGGCATCACGGCGACGCTGTCCCGCTTCCACATCAGGCAGTCGCCCTTCTTTTCATCAGAATCCCCCATCGGCTCCGAGGCGGCTGCCGGAAGGCTCCGCATGAGGGCAAGGCACGGCAGAAGGGAGAGCGCCGCAATCATAATATCTCTTTTCATCATTTCCAGCTCCAGTTAACAAAGTTCTTCATCTTGAACGCCTCCGAATCGGGGAAAGGCAGATAGTACATATAGTCCTTCCACACGCACTGACGGTTGTTCGGCAGCGCCTTGCGGGTGTATATCCTCCCGTCGGGATGCTCAGCGCTGACGTCGGTCTTCTCGACATACATCCCGTAGAGAGTCGCGCCCATGGTCTGCGGGGCCGTCTTCCAGCGGCGGATGTCGTGGTAGTAGTGATGTCCCTCGAAGGCCAGCTCCACGCAGCGCTCGTTGCGTATGCGCTCGCGCAGGCTCTCCCTGTCGGCGGTGTATTTCGGCGCGACGTCCGGCATTCCGATGCGGCCGCGGACGACATTCAGTGCCTCGACCGCCGTAAGACCCACCGTGCCGGCCTTGCCGGACGGGCCGTAGGCCTCGTTCACCGCCTCGGCATAGTTGAGATAGAGCTCGGCCAGACGGACGATAGGGTCCTCGTGCCAGTGGTTGCTCTGCTGCTTTAGCCCAAGCACGCCGTTCCAGTACTTGCGGCAGTAGTAGCCGGTGTTGGAATAGGCGTAGGTGTCGTTGTCCCTCGTGCCCCAGTCGATTCCGAAAGTGAGGTTCACCCCGTTCAGACGGGTCGTCGGCCAGGACTTGGAGGAAGGGTCGTAGCATATGCTGATTTTTCCTCCCTCGGCATTGCTGTTGGTCTGACCGTCATGGACAATCGTCAGCTCCAGACGCGGGTCGCGGTCCCGGTAAGGAGCCTGCTCGCTGTAGTGCCCGGCGGCTGCGGCGGCCAGTCGGTCGGCCTCCGTCAGCAGCGGCTCGCCGAATTTGGTCTCGTAGCGGTCCACGAAGTTCTGCGTAGGGCAGACTCCGGAGGAGCCGGACGTTGCCGCAGACTGCGGATAGGCCATGATGCTGCTCAGGTTGGCGTGGTTGTCCTTGGTCTGGAGGGCATAGACCCAGATGTTCTCGTTGGTCGTCCGCTGGCTCAGGAAATTGGTCGTGTAGGCTGCGGCCGGAGTGAGCGAGAACTCAGCGTCAAGGGCCTCCTGCAACGCGAGCGCACAGGCAGCGGCGGCATCCTTCCAGTCCTCCTCGCCCCTCTCGTTGCTCAGCGGGCTCGCGGCATAGAGCAGCGCCCTCGCGTAAAGACCGGCCGCGGCCGCACCGTTAATCTGGTCAAGCGTCGCGCTCGCGAGGTCGGCCGGGGAGTTCCGTCTCATGTAACCGGCATCCTTGAGCAGTTCATACCCCCTGCGAAGGTCCTCGGCAGCCTTGACGAATGTCTCATGGGACGAGAGCCTCGGAAGGTCCCAGGACTCCTCGGCCTCAAGCGCATGGTCCATGTAGGGCATCCCGCCGAAGAAACGGCAGAGCGAGAAATAGCAGAAGCCGCGTATGGCGTAGGCCTGACCGAGCAGGTCGCCGCGCTGCTTGGGAGTGGCGTCCGCGCAGAGGTCAATCTTGGCTATGGTCGTGTTGCAGCGGCGGATGGTCGCGAACATCGCCTTTGCCAGCGGCTTGTCGGCGCTTCCCGAGTCGAAGGTCACCGCCTTCAGGAAGTCCTGGGTCATGGTGCCCTGCTTGAAGTACTGCTGCGTCACCCCCATCCTTCCGGCGTCCGCCATGTCCGTGGTGTTGTACCACGAGAAGGAATATTTCTGGAGAAAGTCCGAATACATCGGGAAGGCGTAGAGTATGTTCTCCTTGTTCGTCCCGTTCCCGGAGGCGTAGAGCCAGTCGAAATAGGAGCGGAAGTTGGAATAGGTGCCGAAGACCTCGCTGTCGTCGAGACCGAGTTCGGGATCGACGTCAAGGTAGCCGCAGCCCGCCGAGGCAAGCGCGAGCGCCGACGCCGCAAATATATGTCTTATCTTCTTCATGTGCATATCTGTCTGTCAGAATATCTATCTGTCAATCAAACGTTGATTTTTTCTAAAACGACAGGTTCAGGTTGAGTTTTACAATCCTCATAGTCGGGTAGTAGTTCTCGGCGGTCGTGAGCCTCTGCGGATCCTGCTCCATGAGACTCGTGAACGTCAGGAGGTTGTTGCAGATCACGCCCACCGAAAGCGAGCGGACTCCGAGCACCCTGCGGAGCTTCTTTCCGTCGAAGGTGTAGGAGAGGGACATCTCCTTGACCGTCAGGTAGTCCGACTTCTTCCAGGTGTAGCCGTCAAGGGCAAGGTCATATCCCGGCCACGCGGAAGTTCCCCCTGCCCACGAGTACATCTCGTCCGAAAGCGAGAGCGCCGGGACGGAAGAGCTGCGGTTCGACGGGGTCCAGTAGTCGAGGTGGGAGGAGTGGACGACATAATCCCCCGAATAGAAAGGAATTATGGCGGCGCGCCTGTAGTTTATGTACTTGCCGATTGTTCCGGTGCAGAGAGTTCTGAACGAAAGTCCCTTCCAGCTGAAGCCGAAATTGAAGGAATATACTCCCGGAGCGTAGGTCGAGCCTCGGAGCGTATGGAGGTCATTCTGGGCTATGCTTCCGTCGGCCGTGTAGTCGAGAAACTTATATACGCCCGGGACGACGTTGGTCCATTCGGAGGTGTAGAGCGGGTAGCCGTGAATCTCGTCAATCGAGTTGAAATAGCGGTCATCGACGAGCGTGCTGCCGGTCCTCGCGGAGTTCAGCGGAGTCCCCGCATATTTCTGATATTCCGGAGCGTACGGAGCGTCGCCATATTTCGTAATCCTGTTCTCGCTCAGACCTATCATCGCCCCGACGTTGTAGGCGAAGCCCCCGTCCGTCCTGTCCTTCCAGTTGATTTCGACCTCGAAGCCGTGCTTCTTCAGCGAGCCCGTGTTCACGTCCTTGTAATTCACGCCGACGAACGGGGTCACCACCGGAGCCATCAGCATATCGCTGCGCTTCTCGTCGTACAGATCGACCTCAAGCCTGAGCCTGTCATTGAGCCAGCCCATCTCGATGCCTATGTCCTGCTTGTGCGCGGTTTCCCAGCGGGCGTCGAGGTTGGCGGCCGCGTCCTCCACGATGTAGCCGTAGCTGTTCTTCGTCCACGAGGAATAGTAGAGCCAGTTGCTCGAAGAGCTGTCGCTCCCGACAAGGCCGTTGGAGTAGCGGAACTTCATGAGGCTCCACCACGGCATGGCCTCTTTCCAGAACTTTTCCTTCGACATCACATAGCCGACGGCGACAGAAGGGAATATGCCGTAGCGGTACTTGGGCGAGAACTGCTCGCTGCCGGTGATTCCGAGGTTGGCCTCGAAGAGGTAACGTCCCCTGTAGTCGTAGGTCGCCCTCGCGACGAAGGACTGGTTGCGCTTGGGGAAGGACGCGCCGTTGTTGTACTGGCGCTGGTTGTAGAGGGCGAGCGCGGTGACGTTGTGCGCGTCGGCGAACTTGCGGCTGTAGTTCAGCGAGCCTTCGAGATAGGTGATGTAGGTCACTCCGGTCGCGGAATTGTCCTGCGTGACGGCGTACGGGTTCGGGCTATAGACGAAGTCCGACGCCGCGCCGACCGGAACCCAGATGTCGTCGGAACCCGCGTCGTACATGTTCCAGTCGATGTTGTACTGAGCCATATAGGCCTTGACTTTCTTCGAGATTCGGGAATATGTCGATGTGAGTCCGAACTTTCCGGTCAGTGACAGTCCCTTGGTGATGAAGTCGAGGTCCTGCCTGAGGATTATGTCCGTCATGAGCCTGTTGGTCATCGTCTGCTGATAGTCCGGGTCGGCAAGCATACTGTACGGGTTCGAGTAGGCGTGTCCCTGGTTTCCTCCGAGGCGCATCCCCTTGAGTCCCGGGTAGTTCACGTCCGGGAACTGCTCAAGCGCCCATTCGGGATAATAGGCCGGGTAGGAGATTGTCGGGGCCTGATAGATGGTGCTGAACACAGTCGAGGAATTCCAGGCGGTCGAAAGACGCTTCTCCATGTTGGTGACTCCGCCTACCTTCAGTGAAAGGAGGGTCGAGCGGGTGACGTTCCAGTCCATGTTCATACGGTAGGAAATCCTGTCGCTGCTGTAGTTCGTGCCGTCGGTGATTTCACGGATTATCGAGCCGTCGTGGACATAGCCCACGCCGAGATAGTACTTAATCTTCTCCGTGCCTCCGGACATCGTGACGTCGGCGTCCGTGCTAAGGGCGAAGTCGCGCAGCAGGAGGCCGTACCAGTCAACGTCCGGGTAGCGCAGCGGTTCCGACTGGTCGGCGTACTTGCGTATCACCTCGTCAGAGAATATGGAGCCGAAAGAGCCGGTGTTCTTCAGGGCGATGTTGGCCATCCGCGCCACGGTCGCGGCATCCACGTGCGATGGGATGAACAGCGGCGTGTTGAAACCCTGGTTCACATTGACGGAAAATTTCGGAGCGCCCTTCGCGCCGGTCTTGGTCGTGACGAGAATCACCCCGTTCGCGCCCTTCGCGCCATAGACCGCCGTGGCTGAGGCATCCTTGAGAACCGAAACGCTTGCCACGTCCGAAGGGGAGATGGAGTTCATCGGGCGCTCTATGCCATCGACCATCACGAGAGGCTCGCTGCCGTTCCAGCTGGAAAGTCCGCGAATCATCAGCGTCGCGTCGCTCTCTCCCGGGGCTCCGCTCTGCGAATAGACCAGCAGTCCGGGAACCTTGCCGGCAAGCGCGTTGTTCAGCAGGCTCGTTCCCGTGCCGGCGATGTCCTCGGCCTTCACGTTGGTGATTGCACCCACCACGCTCTCACGACGCTGCACTCCGTAGCCCACGACCACGGTCTCCTCGATTTCGAGCCGCTCCTCCTCAAGACGGACCGCCATCGGGGAGCCGGAGGCGGCAGGCAGTTCAACCGTCCTGTAGCCCATGCAGGTGAAGACCAGCGTCGCCCCCGAAGGAGCAGAAACCGTGAACGCGCCGTCCATGTCAGTCATCACCCCGGACGACGGCCTGTCCTTGACCAGGACCACGACTCCCGGCAGCGGGGCGCCGGAAGCGTCCCGCACGGTTCCGCGCACGGTAACGGCCTCGTCCGTCTGCGGCTTTCCCCCGGCCGCCTCTCCGGCCGCCGCGAAGTTCCCGCCGCCGCTCTCCGCCCCCGAGGTCAGAGGCAAGAAGGCAAGCAGCACGCACGCCGCAAATTCAAGATATTGTTTCATACTCATTTATAACCAATTATTTTATTCCTTATTCCGAATTTTTGAGATGTATTTTTGAGTCAGATTTTTCGCTTCGCGCCACTTTTCTGCGTTCGGCAAAACAAACAAGTTTGCTTTGCGCTCACTTAACGAAAAGGTTCCGTTTTGAGAGGAGTTTAGTGGTGCTAAATGACGAGCAAAATGGGAAAATATGGCCAAAAAGACACTCAAAAATCACCATTTGTATCTGTCGTCATCAATAATGTAACCTTCATTTCCGGCCTCGCCGCCGAAACCGGTGCGGTCTCCCTTGGCCTCCTGAGTAATCGTGCAGCGCGTCCTGTAGACCCGGCCCTGCGCATCCGTGCAGACCAGCCATATCACGGCCGTGCGGCGCGCCTCTTCCGGATTGGCAGAAAGAGCGAAACGGACGTTATCCTGCCCTACCGACAGCTGGCCTACCCAATCTTCCGCACAGCGGGCCGACAGCTGCGAAAGCGGCACGTTGGCGCTGTAGGGAATCCCGAAATCTCCTCCTGCGGCCGGATAAATCATATCCGGCGGGAACAGGTTCAGCACGGGCGAGCCCTCGGCCGACTCCTGATTCACCTCTATCTCCACGCGCAGCCCGCTTCCTGAAAGGGAAAGCACGAGTTTCGTGAAGCGGTAGAGAGCGTCGTTGGGCTCAAACTCAAGAACAATCTCCCCGTCGCCGTCACCGGACGCGCCTTCAAGCCGCACCCAGTCGGCCTCTTCCTCAAGTTCTGCGGTCCACGCCCCCGAGGCATAGACTTCGACGGTCTGCCGTCCGCCCTCCGCGACCGCAGTGACGACGGTTCTGTCCGTGGAAAGTTCATCCTCTGTCGCTTCCTTCCGGCAGGACACAAGCGCCGCGACAAGGACGGCCGATGCAAGAAAAGTTTTGTGTATATCCATAATCATTATCTTATTGTGCTGAAACGATATTCACAGCGATGAGTGTAGGTTTCGCCGGGTTCAAGAAAAGGATTCGGGAAGGACGGCTTGTTAGGCGCGTCGGGCCAGTTCTGGGTCTCGAAGGTGAACGAGCCGAAGCGGTCGAGGGGCTTCCCGTTCTTTCCCCGCTCCTCGCCGGTCCACCACTGCCCGCTGTAGAGCTGTAGCCCCGGCTGGTCCGTCCACACGGAAAGGAAGATTCCGTTGGATGGATTGTAAAGCGACGCCGCCTCGCGCATTCCCTCACCGTTTATGCAGAAATTGTGGTCAAATCCCCCGTTGCTCCTGACAATCTGCGGGTCGCCGCTTTCGAGCGCGTCGCACACAGGGTGCGGAGTGCGGTAGTCGAACGCCGTTCCCTCCACGGGTATCGGGGTCTCAATCACATCCGGGCCGTCAGTTCCGAGGAAAGAGTCCGCGTTCACCCGCAGGACATAGTCTCCGCAGGTTCCGCTGCCCTCGCCCACGAGATTGAAGTAGGGATGGTTGGAGATGTTGACGGGACGGACGGCGTCAGTCGTCGCCATGTAGTCTATCCTCCATGCGCGGCCGGAGGTAAGCGTGTATGTCATCAGGATGTCCAGGTTCCCGGGGAATCCCTCCGCCCCGTCAGGATGGAGGCAATGGAATGTCAGCGAGCTGTCAGTCTGCGCGACAAAGTCCCAGACCACCGAGTCCAGCCCCCTGAATCCGCCGTGAAGAGTGCCTGTGCCGTTGTGGTTGGCGGAAAGCCTGTATGTCCTTCCGTCGTGCGTATAGGACGCGCCGACTATGCGGTTGGCTACCGGCCCCACCACCGCGCCGAGAAACCTCTCGCGCCTGTAGTTCACATACTCGTCCAAAGTCCCGTGACCGAGGACGACGTCCACCGTCTCTCCGTTCCGGTCCGGAACAAGGAGCGACACCACCCGCCCGCCGTAGTTGGTCGCCTGAAGAATCATGTCTCCGTTGGAAATTGTCCAAAGACCCGTTTCCTTGCCGTCAATGCTGTCGGAGAAACCCTCAGGGGCGACAAGGACAGGACCGTCAGAGCAGGAAACGAGAACCGGCGCTGAAAGGCACAACACTGAAAGGAGGGAGACAATGCCGTTGAGCGGATATGCCGCGATTGCGTGGAGAAAGCCGTGCTGTCGCATCATTTCAAAAATCTTGGTAAATCCCGGAGTTTCAGGACTGCCCGCTACAGAGCATAGTCGGACAGCGTGAACAATTTGTCCTTTGAAGGCGTGGAAAGGAAAGTGCTGTTTCCGACAAGGTCGAGCACCTCCGGAAGCAGAGCCTTAGAGCCGCCCGTGGACTTGAGCACGAGAACCGACCAGCCGTCCTTCTTGACCGCTGAAACGCTGCAGGAAGCCCCTGAGCTCGCCTCGTTCTTCTCCACCGTCCCGTCAGTTCCGATGACAAGGTCGGTGAAGCCGCCGTCGCCGTGCATGATGCGCAGGCTGTTGGCTGAAGCGGACGGAGCCACGGCCCCGATGACGGCTCCTGAGGCAGGAAGCGTCTGCGGCGAAGAGAAGACATATTCCGCATTCCTCCCGTCGAACTTCATCATCAGGGACGGGTCGTAAGGGTTCAGCTTCGCCCCGGAGCGGACGATGTTGTCATGGAAGGTTATCTTCGAGTCGTAGTCCTTGAGTATAAGGTCTTCAGGAATATCGAAAATCCTGAATCCGTACGGCTTGTAGTCGAGGTTGAAGATGCAGTTCGTGACCTTCGCCTCAAGCTTTCCGCTGCCCGTGCCCCACGAAATGAAACTGCGGCCGAAATTCTCTATGTATGAATGGCTTATGCACTTGTCTATCACAAGGTTCACGTCAATGTCGCCGTCAATGAAGAAGTCGCGGTTGGTCGTGTCGAAATAGACCTGGCTGAACTGGTAGAATCCCTGACGGGCAATCTTCACGCCCACCGTCTCGGCGAAGTCGCCGGTCTGTCCGTCCCCAACTCTCCATGTAAGTATATGGAAGTTGTTTATGATATGTCCCGCCCCCTCGGTGTAGAGCCCGCAGCGGGTCCCATAGACGAAAGTGTCGGAAATCTTGCAGTCGCCGCAGCGCTGCCCGATGTATATTCCGTAGTTGTCGTCGTTGGACGATAGTCCCTGAACGCTCACGTTGTCAAGCTTCGTGTCGCTGCTGCCCGTGCCCTTGAAGTCGCCGCTGCAGCTGATTTCAATGTGGCGACCCTTGCAGTAATAGACAGAGAGCTCCCTCAGCGTTACCAGCTGCTTGAGCCCGTTCACCCAGATGCCCCTCTTGGTGGAAGTGGCGTCGAAGTGGCCGCCCTCGACGTATGAGAACTGCCTCAGCCCGGCATCCTTTGTCTTCATTTCCGTGAAGCCTATCATCAGAAGCGCCTCCAGCGGCTTGTCAGAGGTGATGTGGGCATTCTTGTCGAAGACGAGATTCACGTTCTTGGCGTAGTCATAAGGAGTTTTTATCGGTTCGGTGAGATTGTATGTCCCGGCCGGGAAATAGAGCGTGCTGCCGTAGGCGTCCTTGACGAGCCGGTTGAGTTCCTTGCCGATTTCGCTGCCGTCGTTGCTGATTCCGTATTCGGTCACGACGATGTAGCCGTTGTCGGAGTGGGACTGTCCGCCCGGAGTCTCGGCCTTGGCGCAGGATGAGAATGCGGAAAGAATGGAGAAAGCGGCGGCGGAAGCCCGCAGGAATGATGTCGAAATGTTCAGTGTCATAATAAATTATGTATTTATGAAATTTTCTGTTAAACGGTGTGGTCCGTGCATGTCGGAGTCTATATGATTTCGTGTTTAGAAACCTTCAAAAAATAAC
>DJPQ01000050.1:1957-3814 GCA_002439805.1 Bacteroidales bacterium UBA6408 | reverse complement strand
AAATCTGAAGCAGTTTATTTTTTTTCATGTTTCTTATACTTATACAATATTGTAAAAGCCTGATCTCATTTTGGTGTGGTGTAGTGTGGTATAATCTTTTGCAAAGATAGAATTTTATTCCCGAATTTTCCAAAATTATTTGGATTTTTTGTTGCCGTCCGCTGTCATATTCCCGAAAAAAATGAAAAAAATGTCCCAAAATCTTTTTTATTTTGAAAATATACAATACCTTTGCACCCAACTACACCACACTACAGTTTCAAAGACACGAAAATACATAAATCCATATAATTATGAAACATAATGCGCCACAGGCCAATACCCCCCCCCACGGCATCGGGACATACCTTTCGCCGGAAATGAGGGTTCTGGCAATCGCGGGAGAAACCGGCTTCGCCGCAAGCCCCGCACAGTACAATGAAGTCTCCAACGACAGCTACACAATCTCCGGGGAGGCATTCCAATGGTAACCTGCAAGAAAAAACACAAGAAAATGAACCGGATAATGAACAACACGATGAAAAAGACCCGCATTTCGCACTTCACTTTGTTTTTTGCCGCAGGACTCATGCTCGCTTCCTGCGCGAAGGACATCACGGAGACTCCGGCCGCACCGGACGACTCCGCTCCAGAATACACGACTATAACGCTCACTGCAACGCACCCCGAAATGACGGAGGCGGGCGCGGCAGAGCAGGAAGCCGGCACGACAGCAGCAGTCGCAGCCGTTTCGACCAAGACAATCCTTGACGAGAAGATAGGCAGCGTCAGCTGGGCCGCCGGGGACAAGCTGAAGCTCGTCTGCGAGGACGGCACAGATTTCAGCACCGAGGCGCTCACGGAGGCTGACCTCAAGGATGGCGGAAAGACGGCGACATTCAAGGCGACCGTTCCTGCCGGCAAGGCGCTCAAGTGGGCCGTATATCCGTCAAACACCGAGACCGCGCTGACTGACGGGACTTTTTCGGTCAAGGTTCCGCAGGTGCAGGACGGAAAGTTCGAGCACGCCTCGATTGAGGCCGGGGAAATCGGAGCGGACAACTCCATTGCCCTGAAGAATGTCTGCGCTCTGCTCAAGTTCACCGTGGCGGAGGCGAATGCTGATGCCGCAAAAGTGTTCATCGGCGGCAACGGAGCACCGCTCAACGGCAAGGCAAACATATCCTCGGACATTCTCGCGGCAGATTACACGCTCGCGACCGATGTTCCGGACTACCAGCCTAATGTCGAGGTTTCCGTAAGCGGCCCGGGCACCTACTATGCCGCGATACTTCCGGCAAAGACAACCGGACTTTCGATGCAGATTTACTCCGCCGACAACACGCTCCTCGCCGAGAACATCTCAAGCAACGTCCTCGACGTTCCGAGAAAGACAATCAAGGACCTCGGAGAACTCCGCAGCACACCGTTCGCGAACAAGCGCTTCGTCACGCCCGACGGAGCGGGTGACGGACAGGGATTGTCGTGGGAGAATGCATGGTCGTTCAAGACGCTGATCAGCAAACTTCAAGGAACAGCTCTGACTGACCACGTGATATTCATCAGCGAAGGAAACATAAAGCCGTCAACCGGCATCATAACATTAAAGGACAACACCAAATTCAAGATATTCGGAGGCTATCCGACAAATCTGACCGGAGTAGTCATAACAGACCGCGACATCAACAGGCACGCGACAGCCTTCGTCGGAAAGGACAGAAGCGGAGAAACAGACAATGCCCGCATCTTCGTTTACAACCCATCAGCGACAGGGACGGAAACACTTTTCGACGGTGTCGGATTCAACGACACATATCAATGGGTTAAAGACAGCGAATTTGACATGTACGCCGGTACTTGTCTGCTGATTGGCGCAGC
>DJPQ01000050.1:205-1927 GCA_002439805.1 Bacteroidales bacterium UBA6408 | reverse complement strand
AACTGCAGGTTCAACAATAATTATAAGGTTGGAAACGCTATAATTCGCGTTGGTTCGACATCAAGCACCGCTGCAAACGCCGCTTTTGAGAGATGCATATTTTCAAACAACACCGTCACAGGCACGGGACTGATTAGAGTCTACGCGAATGGGAAAATGACACTCAAGGACTGCGATTTCACGGAAAATAACACTGTAAAAGGTGATGAAAACCCGCCATATAGAATATGTTACGCGACCAACACTGCCGACGTGACAGACGAAGGAGGAAATAACCTCGCAGACGACCAGAAACTGAAATAAAGGGCATTATTCATTGCAAAATCCATCCGAATCTTCAAAACGATTCGGATGGATTTTGCATAACACCGCAATTCACACAAAATTTTGTAATTTTGCAGACGCTCGCGCACCACAGCAGAGCATAGTTAAGCATAGCCAACAACATATCGCTTATGAAAGGCACCATACGCATCGACAAAAATTCGCTGATTCCCGTTTATCGACAGATTGTCAGCGCCATAGATTCCATGATTGAGACAGGGGCGCTGAAGGAGGGGGATGTGCTTCCGTCCATGAACGAACTCGCCGAGAAGCTCGAAATCTCGAAGGAGACGACGAAAAAGGCATATCTTGTGCTGCGGGACGAGGGAAAGGTGGAATCGAAGCAGGGAAAGGGGTTCTATGTCCGGGCGGACGGAGGGGCGAGAAAGCTGAAGGTGCTGGCGATATTCGACAAGCTCAGCACATACAAGCAGATTCTTTTCAGTTCGATGCTGGAGACGCTCGACAACCACGCCGAAATCACGATACGCCTGCATGAGCAGAACGTCGATATGCTCGAATACTTCATCAGCGAGAACCTCGACAATTTCGACTACTATGTCATCACTCCGCATTTCCCGCTCGACCCTGCCACGCAGAGGCGGGTGTGCGCCCTTCTCGGGAAGATTCCGAACCGCAAGCTGCTGATGCTCGACAACTGGATGAGGGGGATTCACGGGAGTTTCGGCGCCGTCTATCAGGACTGGGAGAACGACACGGCGAAGGGACTTGCGGAGGGGTTGGACACGCTCCGTAAATACGGCAGGCTCAATGTCATAACTCTCCCGTCGAGCCTCTATTCAAAGGCCATACGCACCGGGGTCGAGCGCTTCTGCAGCGAGAACGGCGTCAAGGTCAGATTCGCGGACAAGGTCAGCCGCGACATGGTGCAGAGCGGCGAGGTCTATCTGCTTCTGACCGGCCAGTACGACTTCGACCTCATAGAGCTCGTGCGCATCGCGAGGGAGAAGAAGCTTGAGGTGGGCAGGGACATAGGCCTGATTTCCTACAACGAGTCGCCCCTCTGCGAGATTATCCTCAACGGCCTCACCACAGTCTCCACCGACTTCGCCCAGATGGGCCGCCTCGCCGGCGAGATGATTCTCGAACGATCCCTCGCCAAGCGCCACTGCGACTTCCGCATGACCCGCCGGGCCTCGTTCTGAGCGCGTGCTCAAGGTAATTAGCTTCAGAGGCTATTGCAGCATAAGCTATTTTTCGTATTTTTGCCGTCGTTTGTAATTATATCGCTGACATGGCATCGTATAAACTCATACCTTACGGAATTTCCGACTTCGCGCAGGTGCGGAGAGAGGATAAGTATTATGTAGATAAGACAATGTATCTTCCCAAGATGGAGGCCGCGGGGAACTTCCTGTTCCTCATCAGGCCGAGGCG
>DJPQ01000050.1:0-180 GCA_002439805.1 Bacteroidales bacterium UBA6408 | reverse complement strand
GAGCCTTTTCCTGTCGATGATGAGGTGCTACTACGACATCAACGAGATGGACAATTTCGGCAGTCTGTTCTCGGGGCTTTGGATAGAGAAGAACCCTACTCCGCTGATGGGGACGTTTCAGGTGCTGTATCTGGACTTCTCGCAGGTAGGCGGCGATATGAACAATCTCTTCGACCGCTT
>DJPQ01000044.1 GCA_002439805.1 Bacteroidales bacterium UBA6408 | reverse complement strand
GAGAACTATCCTTCGACGGCCGAGGAATACGAATCCTACGCCATGATATGCTACATTCCCTTCGGCTCGACATGGCAATACTATCTCGGCGAGGGCTACAACACCCATCCGGTCTATACATACGAGGGCGGCGTCATCAGGATGTTCGATATGCCTACGGACGAGATGTTTCCGTGGACATCGAAGGGATGGGACAGCGAGTGGAAGCGCAATTCGAGGGCTGATTTCTCACAGGCCATCTATTACTATCGCGGCAACAGCAGCGGAGACAATCTCAACCACATCACGAAGCTGTCCCACGTCACCCGTCTCACCGAAGTCCTCGGCAAGGTGCAGACAGCCGACCCTGCGGTCTTCACTGCAGGAAAAAAGGAACAGCTGGTCGGCGAGGTCGCGCTGTGCAGGGCGATGCTGATGTATTTCATCTATCATGTCTATGGGCCGATGCCCGTCATCGTGAATCCGGACGATGTGGAAAACGAGGAGGTGCAGGAGAATCTCGTCCGTCCGACGCGGGAGCAAATGTGCCGCCGGATATATGACGACATGATTCTCGCCGTGGAGAACCTTCCCGAGACAGTGGCGGAAAAAGGACGCTACACCCGCGACTATGCAAGATTCTGTCTCATGAAGCACTGTCTGAACGAGGGAGCCGACATGGACGGATGGTACGACAAGGCGGAGGAGATGTACGAAGAACTGGCGGCCTCCGGACGATACGGGCTCTACACTGAAGGCGAGAACCCGTACATGAAGGTTTTCAGCTACTACAACAAGTGGAACCGGGAAATCATCATGGCGGTGAGCAACGAGACCAACGGGGGCACATCCTACGAGGCGGGAAATTTCTTCCCCTACCAGAAGGCGTTTATGCCGGCTGACATATCGGCCGTTGACAACAACGGCAATCCTACTCCGTTCACGCAGACGGGATGGGCGCAGTACTACAATGTGGCGCAGGCGTTCTACAATCAGTACGAGGCCGGTGACCTGCGGAAGGCTGCGGTCACGACAGAGTACTGGGTGAAGCCCGCTGCCGGAGGAAATCCGACAAAAAAGCAGGATCCGTCGTCCATCGGAGTGGGCTGGGACGGCTACCTCATAACCAAGTGGCCCTATGAGACGGACACGGCGAATCAGGGGCATGACTGGCCGCTCGCAAGATGGGCGGACGTTCTCCTGATGAAGGCGGAGCTTGACGTGCGCCGCAGCGGAGCCGCCCCTTCGGCCGAGACGGTCGGGTATGTGAACGAGGTGCGCTCGCGTGCCGGGCTCGCCGCCCTTCCGGCGTCAGCCACGGCTTCCGCAGATGCCTTCCTCGACGCCGTTCTGGACGAGCGAGGACGGGAGTTCCTCTTCGAGGGAATGCGCAAGATTGACCTCATCCGCTTCAACAAATACGCGCAGAGAACCGCCAAGGTCAAGGGCTTCACCCCGACCCACCAGTACCTCCCTCTTCCGAACTTCTTCGTGGAGCAGGCAAGGGCATACGACAAGGAGATAGAGCAGGAATGGAGCCGACCGGGATGGGCAGACGACCTCGCGAAGGCCAACAGCGCCCACTGAGACACCGCCTTTAACAGCATGGCACGGACATCAATGAAGCCCTGCATGACAATAGACAGGAAAAGAGAACCACATATAAAGAAACGATGAAAAGAATTATGCTATCAGCGCTTGCAGTCGCGCTCGGCCTGCTCTCATGCACGCCGGAGAAGATAAACCGCGACATAGACTCCGTACAGAAGGACTTCAACGACAGCGAGAAAGGAGAGACGACCGCCCCTTACGGAAAATACAAGGACGGCGGCCTGCTCTTTGCCCACATGAAGGACGCCGACTACGGAAGCCTCTACTACTACATCAGCCGCGACGGCGCCGTCTGGACGCCGTTGAACGACAATCAGAAAGTCCACAGAACCTACCGGGGACACCCGGACATCATCAAGGGCGGTGACGGCCGCTACTACATGATAAGCGGCCGGATTTCCGGAAAGACCGGAGCCTGCCTCTTCGTGTCGGACGACCTGATAAGCTGGAAAGTCCAAACCACCATCACGGCCGCGCAGGTGTTCAACGCCAAAAGCGGTTACACCGCCGACCCGACCTACTTCGGAGCGCCGAAGCTCTTCTATGACGAGGATTCCGACCAGTACATAATCACATGGCACGCCACACACGGCACGGAGCAGGATTTCACAAAGATGAAGACGCTCTATGTGCTCACGCCTGATTTCAAGAAATACACGAAGCCGGAGTTCCTCTTCGACTTCCAGAGCGAAGAGTTCAGGGACATCGTGACGATTGACGCTATTATCCGCAAGATTGACGGAAAATACTGGGCGATATACAAGGACGAGCGCGCACCTGTCGCCGACGGACAGTCCCCTCGGGTGTGCCCGACAGGCAAGACGGTGCTGATTTCAACGTCGGACAATCTCACCGGGCCATGGACTGAGCCCAAGTCGCCCGTAACCCCGATGTCGGTGATTGCCGATGGGGTCGAGAAAGAGTCTCGCTACCATGAGGCGCCGGCAATTGCCCCGGCTCCGGACGGCAAGGGCTGGTACATATTCGCGGAGAACTACCCTAAGCAGTACTGGAGGTTCGACAACTCGAAGATGGCAGTAGATGGCTGGGAAAAGTTCTACCTTTCAATCCCGGACAGCCGCCACGGATGCATGGTCAGGATAAATCAGGAGGAGTACGATGCGCTCATGGAGGCGTTCGGCCCGGAGGAAGAGGATGAATAGCGCCTGCGTGGCGACCGAATTTCATGGAAACACAGAAACTTATAATACCTTATAATCACATAAAACATCATGAAGAACAGAATTACTAAAACAATGATTTTCAGCCTCATGGCTGCGTGCACGATGATTTCGTGCGAAAAGTCCCCCGCGCTTGAGGGCGGAGATGCGGACATCACTGCTTCCATCAGCGGGAACATCGAGAATGCGGGATGGACAGGAAAGGAATCCGTCGCGCTCTCCGCTAACGGCGAAGCTGTTGTGGTCGTGAACGCCGAGAAGGGCGAGACCTTCGGGCTCAAGGCAACCTTCGCCCCGACACAGCAGGATGGAACGCTCTATGCCGTTTCCCCTTACGACGAGGACGGCGAGGCTTCATGGATTTCCCTCAATGCGGACGAGGCTCACGCCATAATTCCGACATCGCAGAAGACAGGTGTCAAGTTCTGTGACGCCGCAGCTGTGCTCATGTTCGCCGAGACTGCCTACACAGGCGGAATCGCATCCGTGAAGTCCCTTGATTTCGCTCATGTCGCCGCCTATGCGGAGATTAAGGTGAACAACGCTCCGGAGCCTATCGAGAAGGCGATGGTGAAGTTCGCGAAGAAAGTCGCCGGAGAGTTCGTCTATGCGCACGGCTCCGGCACATGGAAGGAAACTGAAAATTCGTCCGACAAGATTGCCGTCACGGCAAACGCCTATGGTCAGATGATTCTCGCCGCAGTTCCGTCCGAGGAGCAGGAAATTGAGATTGAACTCACGGGAGCGGCTACAGGTGCGAAATATTCGGCAAAGAAGACCGTCACTCTCGCGGCGGGAAAGGTGGCGGACATCACGGTTGACCTCGGCTCCGCGCTCCAGATCTACATCGTGGGCACTGCGGTCGGCACCGAAGACGCGGCAAACGCGAAGCCTCTCACGAAGAACGCTGACGGATCTTTCAGCTACACGGGCAAGCTCGCCGCCGACAGCTGGTATTCCTTCATCTTCGACAAGGAACACCTCACCCCGGCATTCTCAATGGGAGACGCGTTCAACAAGGTGAAGTACTCCACCAAGGCATCCGCCGCCGTGTTCGAGAACAAGTACGGGGGCAACTACACGCTGACTCTCTACCCGGCGCAGGCACACCTTGCCGTGAAGAGGAACTTTGACCATGTCATCGCGGCCAACGGCGGAGCCGACCCTATGGACGAGAACTTCGACGGGGAAAGGACCTTCGGACCTTATTCTCAGGACCAGACATGGAACTGGAATCTCGGTGTCATCGGCATCAACGCCGTCGGCAAGGTTGTCTATGGCGAGAACGGCAGCGGAATCACCGTCAACGACGAGTACAAGCTCTGCGGCGCGAACTCCCTCTGCCTCGCCATCGATGACCAGGCGGAAGACGCTGCGGCAGGTGACGGTCAGATCTACAGAAACGGCGACAACAAGCAGCCTATTGCCGAGTGGAACAAGACCTATACGGTGATTCTTCAGATGCTTTACGAAGGAGAGGAGGAAACGAAGAAGATTCCTGTCATCTGCGAGGGAGCCCTCGGAGCGCATTACACCATCAATGAAGACAATTCATTCAATTTCACCGACTGGACCACGGATATCGGAGTCGAGCTTCAGAACGGCGTGCCTACGCTCATTCAGGCACAGTTCCTCGGAAACGGGGCATGGGGCGGCTGCTTCAACTTCTACATCCGCCCGGCGGGCACCGGAGCCAACTACAAGCTCTACATAGACGGTCTCCAGATAGGCTACGACGATTAACGAATATTTCGGACGATGGCCTGCGGCATTGGATGCATTGGCGAAGGATAATGTCAAGGCTTTATGCGCCGCAGGCTTAGTCGTCTGAGGAATTTCCCGAGAGTTCGGGAGGAATTATGGATTCGGGACCTGTCTTGCGGGTCCCGGTTTTTATTTTGGCCCGGGACTTCTTCGGGGAGAGGCCGAGCTTCTCCAGCTTCTCGATTTTCTTGACAACACTCTGGTTGGATTCTGTCAGTTTTTTGGTCGAGGTGTCGTAGGCGGACCTAGCCTTGGCGAGCATGGCCCCGATTTCCACATAACTCTCCATCCAGCCGTTCAGCTGACCCATCAATTCCTCGGCGGTCTTATAGACCTCGGCGATGTTTTTCTCCCGGTCGGCCTGCCGCCATGCCATCTGAATCATATTCAGAACAATGACCAAAGTCATCTGACTGACAATCAGTACATTATTATCCCTGGCAGTCTGCCAGAGCGTCGGCTCTTCCTCCAGCATCAGGCGGAAAGCTCCCTCAATCGGAATGAACATGATGTTGTAGTCCACTTTTCTCCGACCCTCAGGGATGTACGAGGCGTAGTCCTTTGTCTTCAGCTCGTTCACATGATTGCGTACGCTCTCGACATGAGCCTTGGCCAGCCTGACGCGGTCCTCGATTTTCTGTGCATTGACATAGTCATTGAAAGCCTTAAGGCTGACCTTCGAGTCGATGATGACAGTCGTGTCGTCCGGGTAGAGAACCATCACATCCGGAATCATCGTCCGGCCTCCCTCGCTTCTGATTTCGTGGCCGGCCTCATCCGTCATCACGCTCTGTGTGAAGAAATGCACGCCCTCCACCAGTCCGGCGTGCTTCAGGACATCGGTCAGCAGCATCTCGCCAAAGTCGCCCTGAACCTTGGAATATCCGGTAAGCGCGTTCGCAAGGTTCTTGGCCTCATCCCCGACAGTCTT
>DJPQ01000109.1 GCA_002439805.1 Bacteroidales bacterium UBA6408 | reverse complement strand
ACCGTCTGCACGACCGACGACCCGACGGATTCGCTGGAATGGCACCGCCAGATTGCGGAGCATCCCTTCGGGGTGCAGGTGCTGCCGACGTGGAGGCCGGACAAGGTGATGGGAGTGGATGCGCCGGAGAGCTTCGCCGCATACATCGGAAAACTCGCCGAGGTCTCTGGGGTTGCAATCACCGGCTATCAGGACCTTCTCGACGCACTCCAAAAGCGCCACGACTTCTTCGACCGCATGGGCTGCCGCCTTTCGGACCACGGTCTGGACACGTTCTATGCCGAGAACTGCCCGCGCGAGGAGGCAGACCGCATCTTCCGCAAGGCTCTCGGGGGACAGACACCGGATGCCGCTGAGGTCTCGAAGTTCAAGAGCGCTGTTCTCTTCGACCTCGCGGCGATGGACTGCGAAAGCGGATGGACGCAGCAGTTCCATGTGGGCCCGAACAGGAACAACAACCGCAGGATGTTCGAGAAGCTCGGCCCGGACACCGGCTTCGACGCCATTGACGACAAGCCCGTCGCGGCCGCAGGGCACAGGTTCTTCAGCAGCCTCGCCTACGAGGACAAGCTCGGCAAGACCATACTCTACAACCTCAACCCCAAGGACACCGAGGTGTTCGCGACCATGGCCTACACATTCAACGACGGCACGGTTCCCGGCAAGATGCAGTACGGCGCGGCATGGTGGTTCCTCGACCAGGAGGACGGGATGCGCAAGCAGATGAACGCCCTCTCCTCGCTGGGTCTTCTCAGCCGTTTCGTAGGGATGCTCACGGACTCGCGCAGCTTCCTCTCATACCCGCGCCACGAGTATTTCCGCCGCATCCTCTGCGCCCTCCTCGGCGAAGACATAGCCTCCGGGCGTCTCCCAAAGTCCGAACTCCCGTTCATCCACGACATGGTCGCCGACATCTGCTACCGCAACGCCAAGAGCTACTTTCAGTTTTGACGCAGCCAAATGACCGAACGAAACCAAGCCAAATGACCGAACGATTTTCGGCCAAACGACCGAACGCACCATCTTTCTTTTGGAAAATCAAACATTTAGCATTGCCTTGCGACAAAACTCCAAGCAGCAATAAAACTCGTTTGGCCAAGTAAACGATTAAGCGGACATTTCGCTTAATGCAATAACCGAAATTATAAATATTTTGGTTATTGCGTTAAGCTTTGTATATTTGCAGGAAATATAATCGGATATGGAGACATTGGCAAAGAAACACAGGATGTACATTTCTCAGGTCAGTATGGACATTGTCAGGGAGCGGATAAATGACATCAACTGGGAAAAACCTCTCGTTGCCATCAAAGGGTCACGAGGAGTTGGAAAAACCACGATGATACGGCAATATATCCGCAGGACATACGGAACAAATGCCGGAGAAGCTCTCTACTGCGTGATGGACAGCATCTATTTCTCATCACACTCGCTCCTCGACCTTGCCGAGCGTTTCCATCAAATGGGCGGCAGGCATCTGTTTCTCGACGAGGTACATAAATATCCCCATTGGAGCAAGGAGATAAAGGAAATCAACGACCTATATCCGGAACTCAAGATAACCTTTACAGGGTCATCACTGATTCATATTCTCAATGCCGACGCCGATTTGTCGAGGCGTGCGCTCTCATACACGATGGAAGGGCTCTCATTCAGAGAATACCTCCATTTCTATAAGGGGAAAATAATTCCGAGATATAGTCTGGACGACATTCTGAACAACGCGGACGCAATCTGCGATGAGGTGAACAGGCTCTGCCGCCCGCAGAAAATGTTTGAGGAATACCTGCGGACAGGCTATTATCCGTTCTATGACGGGAGCGAGGTGGAATATTACAGCAGAATAGAGAATGTGGTGAATTTCATAATAGAACAGGAAATGACTGAATTCTGCGGGGTTGAGCCGTCCTACACGAGAAAACTGAAAGCCATGCTTCTGTTCCTCGCCGGAAACATCCCCTACGAGGTAAACATATCGAAGCTCGCATCGTATCTTGAAATAAACAAGAACACTGTGCTGAGCTACCTTGACTCCATGAACAGAGCCGAACTGATACACCTGCTATATGCAGACAACAAGACTGTTACAAAGATGCAGAAGCCGGACAAGATATTCATCCACAACCCGAATATGCTGTATGCATTAGCGGAAAAATGTGAGACGGGAACTGCCCGGGAATGTTTTGTTGTGAATCAGTTGAGTGCCCGCCACACTGTCGAATATGGAAAAACTGTCGGAGACTTCAAGATTGACGGAAACATCACCCTTGAAGTCGGAGGTGAAAAAAAATCTTTCAATCAAATAGCCGACGTTCCGAATTCATACATCCTTGCGGACAATCTGGAGTATCCGGTCGGAAAGAAGCTGCCGCTGTGGATCGTGGGACTGAACTACTGACATAGCCGCACGCCGTGAAATAATTTATTCCTTGGCGCAATCTCGATTTTTCTTAACCTGTGCGCAATAACTCTTCAGAAGCGGTACAACGGCAACGACAACTCTCCTATGCTGTATTTCTACAACCGAAATATTGAAGTCGATTTCTTCGTGCCGGATGAAGACATGGCAATACAAGTCTCCGAAAGCATCGAGGACGACGATACCCGCACCCGGGAGGTCGATGCACTCGTGTCCCTGAACAAATTACACCCGTTGAAAAAGGCGCTGATAATAACCGGAGACGAAGAGCGCAAAATTTCAGACAATGGTCTCGAAATAAAGGTGATGCCAATTATGGAAATGGCTGCTGGAAGCGGCCAAATAACCGGACAAATTCCAGCCAAATGACCGAATAAAACCAAGCCAAATAACCGAACACACCATCTTTCTTTTGGAAAATCAAACATTTAGCATTACCTTTGCGATAGATGAATTTTATTCCAAATTAAGGATGAAAGCGAAATATAAAAACAGGATAGCGGATAAGCTTCTGGCAAGGAAATTGGCCGGAAAGGGAGCGGTGCTTCTGGAAGGCGCCAAATGGTGCGGAAAGACGACCACGGCGGAACAGATTGCCAAGAGTGTACTTTATATGTCAGAAAGCGGCAGAACTGAACAAAACAGACAATTGGCAAAAATCAACCCCTCCATCCTCCTGAAAGGAGAAAAGCCGAGGCTGATTGATGAGTGGCAGGTTGCGCCGAGCTTGTGGGACAGCATACGCTTTGAAGCTGACCATAGTTCGGAACTCGGGCTTTTTATTCTGACCGGTTCATCCGTCCCCGCTGACATGAGCGAAGTCATTCATTCCGGTACAGGTAGGATAGGATGGCTCAAGATGAGGCCCATGTCATTGTGGGAATCCGGAGACTCCACCGGAGAAGTCTCTTTGGGAGAGTTATTTACGACACCGGAAACAATCAGCGGTGAAACATCTGCCGACTTGGAAAGAATGGCTTTCCTCACGTGTCGGGGAGGTTGGCCGCTTGCCGTCAGCATGGATGATGAGATTGCCCTCGATCAGGCGTTTGACTACATTGACGCCGTAGAAAAAAGGGATATATCAATGGCTGACGGAATCAATAGGGATGCCGTACGCACACACAGAATCCTGCGGTCATACGCACGTCATCAGGGGGCGCAAGCCTCTTATGGAACGATAAAGGCAGACTTGGCATCCAACGAATCCGGCAGTTTTGACGAAGACACCATATCCTCGTACATCTCGGCGCTAAAGAAAATTTTTGTAATCGAGGATTCGGAGGCATGGAATCCGAATCTGAGGTCAAAGACGGCTATACGAACTTCGGACACGCGATACTTCACAGACCCGTCCATAGCCACGGCAGCCCTCGGTCTCGGTCCCGAAGACCTGATTAACGACCTCAACACATTCGGGCTGATATTCGAAACCCTCTGCGTCCGAGACCTTCGTGTGTATGCAGAAGCCCTGAACGGGAATGTCTATCACTACCGAGACAAAAACGGACTGGAATGCGATGCCGTCGTGCACTTGAGAAACGGAAACTACGGACTGGTTGAAATCAAGATAGGAGGAGACAATCTGATAAATGACGGTGTCAGCACACTAAAGGCCCTTGAAGCCCAAATTGACCCCGAACGAATGAAAAAGCCGTCGTTTCTCATGGTGCTCACTGCCGTTGGGCCATACGCCTACCGACGGGAAGACGGTGTCTATATCGTTCCCATAGGATGCCTCAAGGATTAACACGTCAGTTGCGCGTGACTTTGGCGACCCTGCCTCCGCCGGGAGCGAGGCGGACGGTGATATGAGGGCAATGCTACTCGCCGACAGAAGCATCCTGCCGCAGGAAACGGTCCGCGAAATTGAGGAACTGCGTCCAGTCGTAGAGGAGGATGTCGTGGTCTCCGCGTCTCATGTGGTTGCCCATGCGGCCGCAGACGCGCGGATTCTCCACCTCGGGCTTTGCCGTGTCCGTGAAGCCTTCGATGCCATAGAGGGCATAGACCGGGGCGGCCCCGACAAGGCTCAGGTACTCGCCCTTCTGGTCGGCCCAGTTGTCCTCGCTCGCGCTGGAGACATAGACCGGACGCGGGGCAATCATCGCCACGAGCTCGTGCTGGTCGAAAGGAAGCGCGTCCTCGTTGTGGCTGTACTTGCGGAAATTGCCGCAGAACCAGTGCGGGAAGGCGTCGTTGATGATGTAGGGGGTCTCGCCGAACTTCCGGCGGGAGAGAGCCGCACCGCAGCAGCCGGAGCAGTTGGAAATGACAAGGGCAAAGCGCGGGTCGGTGGCGCCGGCCCAGAGCGCGGTCTTGCCGAGGCGCGAATGCCCGAGCACAGCCACCCTCGAAGCGTCGACAGAGGAGTCGGTCTCAAGATAGTCAAGCGCACGGGAAAGTCCCCATGCCCAGGCCGAAACCGTGCCCCAGGAGTCAGCCTTGCGGGGTTTATCTCCATCAATGAGTCCGTGGACTCCGTTGCGGAACCCGTCGTTCCAGTCCGGGTCGGCGTCGCCACAGAACATCGTCACGACGGCATATCCCCTCGAAAGCACATATTCATAAGGCCACCTGCGTCCCCATTCTCCGCGCCCGACCTCCTTGTACCAGCCGCCATAGTCGGCGAGCTGCGCAGCCGTCGGCATCTGAACCTCCGGGTCGGTCGTGGTGGCATAGTTTCCTCTGAAATTCATTCCCATAAACGCCGGCACGGGACCTTCCACACCATTAGGGATGTACATGAGCAGGGTCATATACCGGCTTTCGTCCTCCGTGAAATACACCGCTACCTGCCGCCTCGTGGCCTTCCCTCCGAACGCATCCCGGCTTTCTTCAAGCACCTTGAAATGCAGCCCGGACGGCCTTCCCGGCTCATATCCGTACATCTCCCGCCGCAGCACGTCCATAATCTCCGGCCGCCTCTTCCGCTCCCAGTCCCGCACCGACTTCACACGGCGGCCGTTTTCCCTCACTAGAGGGTCGGGAAGCACATATTCCGGAACCTTGCTCTCGTCATAGTTCACATTGTAGGACAGCAGGCGGCGGCTCAGCGTCACCGTCTCGCCCTTTTTCATGTAAATCTCAACCACGCCTCCTCCAAGCGCCCTCCACTGCGGAATCTTCCCGTCCTCGCCCGTGACGATGAGCATCATCTCAGGGATTCCGCTCTGAATCCGGCAGATCCCGCCCTTCTCGCTCTGGACGCGGACAGAGGAGGTGTTGCCGTCCTTGCGTACGGCGGAAATCAGAAACGCCCCGCGTGCGCGCAGATTCCGGAAAGAGACGTCGGTCCACGACGACGGACAGCCGTTGAAGATGCGGATGCGGTCGCCCCAGTCCTGCATATACAGTTCCTCAAGCGAGCACATCGCCGAGAACGGGGTCTCGATTACCGGGCCGGACTCGTTGTAGAGCGTGTTCGGGCGCACCCAGCCGGCAAAGAACCGCTTCAGGCACGCGAGGGCGGCATCTCCGTTCCCGCGAGAGGCGAGCATGGCCGCCTTTCCGGTGAGGGAGTAGCCCGTGTTGCCCTGCCACCTGTCAAGTGAAAGGTTCATCCGCACCGCATCGCCGGGGTTGTCCCAGTCGAGGAGATGGTAGGGATAAATCATGAACAGGTGCGACCAGTGACGGTGGGACGTGTCAAGGAACTCAAACTTGTCGCTGACCTTGAAGCCTGTGCTTTCATCATAGCGGAAGGACGGCATCTTCGCGAGAAAGTCCTTCCACCGAGGAAGCATAGGGTCGTTAAGACCATATTTTTCGTCAATCCCGATGAGCGTCGAGAGGCCCCAACGAAGATTTGCGAGGTCGTAGTTCGCGTTGGTCCCGATCTCCCCGAGTTCCCCCTCTCCGTACTCCGGCGACGCCGTGGAAGGCAGGGAATATGTCCCGTCGGGATTCACCATACGGATGCGGAAGAAAACATTGACTGCGGACTTGAGCAGTGGGAAAAGCCTTTCTGTCATCTGACGGTCGTCGCCGTAGGCCTCGCACATCTGCCAATAGTAGAACAGCGTCCACGTGAGATTGCCCACCTCGTACTGGTTCCTCTTCACGAGCGCGGGGTTGAGAGGGGCGTGCATATCATAGCCCGAAGCCCTCGGCATCACGCGGCACTCCGTCCAGTCCTCCTGTCCGGGGATGTCGGTCACGTTCCGCGTGAGATTGTCGCGGTTCTTCCAGAAGGCGTCCCAGAGAGGCTGTTCGAGAAAACCGAGATTAGCCTTGGTGAGCCAGCTGTAGGTGAGCTGGATGTTGAGGTTCATCCAGATTGCCGGCCACGGGGTGTCGCAGGTCGGCCATACTCCCTGCAAATCCACGACGGGCTTGCCGGGACGCGCCGTCGAGGCGAACTTGTAGTACTGCATCCACCAGAAGCGCTCGATGTCCTTGTCCGGGAAAGTCAGGAACGAGGCCTTTTTGTAGAACTCATGCCACCAGCGAGTGTGCTCCTCCTCAAGTTTGTCGGACTCCGTCGAGAACGCCCTGCGGATGACGGACTTTGCCTCGCGGACTGCCGTTTCGAGCTTCGGCGACTGGGCAACAGTGGCGATTGTCCTGCTGTCAGGACCATCAGTGACAGTCTTCCATGCCACCACATACCACCGGACAATGTTCGTGAAAGTCGTGTCCTTCGCAAGAGGCTGTATGCTCATGCTTATGTCGCCGTCCCTGCGGAAATATGAATCCGGGTTGGACTTTCCCTCCGAGTTGACATATCCTTCCGGAACATTCGCGTGATTGAACACATATCTCGGGCTCACGGCCTTCTGCGGAACGAAGTCGAGTTTCCATGCCGTCTCTCCGCCCCCGGCGCGGGTCTCGAAGACGATGCACTCCCTCGTGGAGTGCACATAGGTCTTGAAGTCGAGTTCGCCGGCCGTGGTCTTCAGAGTGCCTGATGTCGTCGCGTCGTAGAGCGACAGACGCATCTTCTCGTCCTGCACCTGGCCGACGGTTGAAAATGTGAAATAGCCTATCGGAAGGCGTGCGGAGTTGTAGGTGCTGAACGGCGAGCGTGCCTCGGTGACGTCGCTCCGGCCCATGTTCAGGCGATAGACCCCGTCGGTCAACTTGTAGAGATTGGTTCCCAGCAGACCGTTGCCCATCAGCGCACCTGCATAGTAGCCGTCCGAGCGGCCCCAATGCCGACGTGCCTGCACGCCCTCCGGGAACACAGGGTCTGCCGTGATGTTGTTGTCCCACAGCATATCGTACTGTCCGAGGAAGCCCCTCCAGTCGAAACCGTCCTCCCCCGCTCCTTTCTCAGTGTCCTTTCCGACCGAACACGCACAATCACCGACGCTTTCCCCAGCAGGTGCCACAAAGTCCACAGCCATCGCCGAAAACGACGGCAGCGACAGCACAAGAGCCGCCGCCAGCGTCGCCGCAAATATAAATATCCTCTGCATTATCAACATAAAATCAAATCATCAAACACTCTTTTGCCGCAAAGCCGCGACAGTCAAGGAAGCCACAGACCGTCGCCAGCCTACCTTTCAATCGCCCTGCAATACACATACCCCTGACTGCGGAGCAGAGGGAAATGTGTGGAGAGGACGGCATCGCGTATCCTTTCAATATCGCGGGACTCCGGAGCGCACCACTGCACCTCGCTCACCGCCAGAAGGCGCGGCAGCATCATGTAGTGCAGATGGTTCTCAGTCACTATGAACTC
>DJPQ01000006.1:1140-14835 GCA_002439805.1 Bacteroidales bacterium UBA6408 | reverse complement strand
TGACGCAGCAGACGCTCAAAAGATTTCCTTGGACTTTGGAAGTTATTTTGAGATGGATGCAAGGAAGACGAGTGAGGAGGAAGGGAGTTACCTTATGGTAATGACCGCCCGACGATGCGAAGTCTGACGCAGCAGACGCTCAAAAGAACGACAAAGGGGGGTATAGCTCAGTTGGCTAGAGCATCTGCTTTGCAAGCAGAGGGTCGTCGGTTCGAATCCGTCTATCTCCACAACACATTACGCTGTCAGTCAATCAATAAACATTGGTTGGCTGATTTTTTTTGTTTTTCCCCCTCTTCACATTTCCACAGATTTTATCCGTTTTCACTATGCAGAAAACAATGCAGAATCCCCCCATTCCGGAAGGTTCGGTCCGCAATAAACGGATAAAATTCAAAATTACCCCCTAAAAATTTGGGGGTATGTCAAGAAAAATATATCTTTGCATCCGATTCTGGGCCTAAAATCCCGGGGTGTGTAGTGTTTTTTATATATTTTATTTCATTGAACTATGGAAAATCAGAGATTTGAGGCCCTCGGCATCATACATTCGCGGGCGGAGGCAAAACCGATGGAGACGTCGAAGAGGAAATCCGAAATCTTCGGGCAGGACGTGTTCACGCGCTCGCAGATGAGGCGCTATCTTTCAAAGTCGGTGTATGACAGCGTAATCGAGGCAATCGAGAACGGGCGCAGGATTGACAGAAGCATCGCCGACCAGGTGGCCGAGGGCATGAAGGTCTGGGCGATGGAGCGGGGCGCGACCCATTACACTCACTGGTTCCAGCCGCTCAACGACTCGACTGCGGAGAAGCACGACGCCTTCCTCTCGCCTGACCTTGAGGGGGACTCCTTCGAGTATTTCAGCGGAAACCTCCTCGCGCAGCAGGAACCTGACGCTTCCTCCTTCCCGAGCGGAGGACTGCGCAACACCTTCGAGGCGAGGGGCTACAGCGCATGGGACCCGTCGTCGCCGGCATTCATCATGGACGGCACCCTCTGCATCCCGAGCATATTCGTCTCATACACGGGCGAGGCCCTTGACTTCAAGACCCCGCTTCTGAAGTCGATGGCGGCAATCGACACGGCCGCGGTCTCCGTCTGCCAGCTTTTTGACAAGGATGTCGCCAAGGTCTATCCGACGCTCGGCTGGGAGCAGGAATACTTCCTCGTCGATGAGGCCCTTTTCGACGCCCGCCCTGACCTGATGCAGGCCGGACGTACGCTGATGGGGCACACGGCGGCCAAGGACCAGCAGCTGGAGGACCACTACTGGGGCGCGATTCCGGAGAGGGTCGAGGAGTTCATGAAGGACTTCGAGGACGCCGCCTATAGGCTCGGCATCCCGGTGAAGACCCGACATAACGAGGTTGCTCCCAACCAGTTCGAATGTGCTCCGCAGTTCGAGGAGGCCAACATCTCGGTCGATCACAACCTGCAGCTCATGTCACTGATGAGGAAGATTGCCGTGAAGCATCATCTGAAGGTGCTCTTCCACGAGAAACCTTTTGCCGGAATCAACGGAAGCGGCAAGCACTGCAACTGGTCCATGGCCACAGACGGAGGGCAGAACCTTCTCGCGCCGGGACACACCCCGAAGAGCAATATGCAGTTCCTTGCCTTCTTCGTCTGCACGCTGAAGGCGGCCGCAGACTACGGCTCTCTGATTATGGCTTCCATCGCTTCTGAAACCAACTCCCACCGTCTCGGCGGCAACGAGGCGCCTCCTGCAATCATGTCCGTGTTCACCGGCGCTACCCTGAACCGGATGCTTGACTCCATAGAGACGAAAATCAACGAGCGGAAGCTCTCTCCTGACGAAAAGACGGAAATCAAGCTTGACATAGGGAAGATTCCGGAGATTCTCGTCGATAACACCGACCGCAACCGCACCTCGCCTTTCGCCTTCACCGGCAACCGCTTCGAGTTCCGCGCCGCCGGCTCGTCAAGCAACTGCTCAATGCCGATGATTGTCCTGAACACGGCCGTGGCCGAGGAACTTACCGAGTTCCGCGAGGGCGTTGATGCCCTTGTCGAGAAAGGTGTGAAGAAGGACGAGGCAATCCTTCAGGTCATCAGGCAGTTCATCATCGCGTCGAAGAACATCCGCTTCGAGGGCAACGGCTACAGCGAGGAATGGATTGCCGAGGCTTCCAAGAGAGGGCTGAGGAGCGCCAACAACGTCACCGAGGCGTTCGGCGAGTACCTGCGTCCCGAGAGCGCGGCCCTGTTCAAGAGGTTCAAGGTGTTCAACGACGTGGAACTCGGAGCCCGGTATGAAATAAAGAACGAGACCTTCCTCAAGAAGGTGCAGATTGAGTCGAGGGTGATGGCCGACATCGCTGCGAACCATATAATCCCTACCGCAATCCGCTACCAGAACGTCCTCATCGAGAACATCCGTGGCATCCATGAGGTCTTTCCGGATGAGCTTGAGGTCCTTGCCAAGGACGAGATAAGCACGCTGCGTGAAATCATTGGCCATGTCAACGTGATACGCACCGCCTCCGCCGAGATGACGGAAATCCGCCACACGCTCAACCGCAACCCCGACATTCCGGCGAGGGCGCGTGGGTATGAGCACGATGTCCGTGCCAAGATGGCTGAAATCCGCGAGCACATCGACGCGCTTGAGATGATTATCGACGACGACCTCTGGCCGCTTCCGAAATACCGTGAGCTTCTCGCCGAGCTGTAATCGGCGCGGCGTCGTTTTTTTTAATCCGTTTCCGCTGACAGAATGTTCTGCGGGAACGGATTATTTCGTACCTTTGCGGGGTTTGTGAAATTTTAACGAAGAAACTATTATGTGTGGAATTGTAGGATATGTGGGGAGGCGCGAGGCCTATCCCATTCTGATAAAGGGACTTCATCGTCTTGAGTATCGTGGTTATGACAGCGCTGGGCTGGCTATGGTGGATTCACGGGGCGACCTGAACGTGTATAAGTGCAAGGGAAAGGTCTCCGCTCTGGAGAATTTTGTCGAAGGGAAGAACCTTGACGGAGTGTGCGGAATAGCGCACACCCGCTGGGCGACGCACGGCGAGCCGAACAGCACGAACGCCCATCCGCATTATTCATGCTCGGAGAACATCGCGATAATCCACAACGGAATCATCGAGAACTGGTCTATCCTCAAGGACGCGCTTGTCAGGGAAGGCTATATTTTCAAGAGCCAGACTGACACGGAAGTGCTTGTGAATCTGATAGAATATGTCCGGAACACGAACCGCTGCACGCTGCTGGAGGCGGTGCAGGGTGCACTGAAGCAGGTAATCGGGGCGTATGCCATCGCCGTGGTGGAGAGGGGACATGACGACGAGATCATCGTGGCGCGCCAGTCTTCCCCGCTTGTGGTGGGAATCGGCGACGGGGAATATTTCCTTGCCTCCGACGCGACGCCGATTGTCGAATACACCGACCGTGTCGCCTACCTTGAAGACGGTGAGATTGCCGTGCTCCATCGCGGGCGGCCGCTGAAGGTCGTGAATTTCGACAACGACGAGTGTCCGGTGGATGTGCGCAGGCTGAAGATGAATATATCCGAACTCGAGAAGGGCGGATATAAACATTTCATGCTCAAGGAGATACATGAACAGCCGAAGACCATTCTCGACTGCATGAGGGGGCGTGTGAGCCCGGATTCCTACGACGTGATACTCAGCGGGATACGGGACAACGCCTACCGCTTCCTGTCGGCGCGGAGGATTGTGATTGTGGCCTGCGGGACGTCGTGGCACGCGTCGCTGATTGGTGAGCATCTGATTGAGGACCTGTGCCGCATCCCGGTGGAGGTCGAGTTCGCTTCGGAGTTCCGCTACAGGAATCCGGTGCTCGGTCCGGAGGATGTCGTGATTGCGGTGTCGCAGTCCGGTGAGACGGCGGACACTCTGGCGGCGGTCTCTCTCGCGAAGGCGGCGGGATGCTTCGTGTTCGGCATCTGCAATGTCATCGGCTCCTCGATTTCCCGCGCAAGCGACTCCGGGTGCTACATCCATGTCGGACCGGAAATCAGCGTGGCCTCAACAAAGGCCTTCACGGGGCAGGTGACGGTCTTTGCCATGATTGCCCTCACCCTCGCCAACACCCTCACGCGCATTCCCCGCGACCGCTTCGAGCACCTTTCCCGCACCCTGCTGTCGCTTCCGGCCCTGGTTCAGCAGGAGCTTGACGAACTCGACGCTCCTCTGAAGGCTCTTGCCGAGAAGTTCAAGGACACCCGCGACTTCATCTATATGGGACGCGGCTACGAGTATCCGACGGCTCTCGAAGGCGCGCTGAAACTCAAGGAAATTTCCTACATCCATGCTGAAGGCTACCCTGCCGCCGAGATGAAGCACGGGCCTATCGCGTTGATTGACGGGAATATGCCTGTGCTTGCCATAGCGGTTCCCGACCCGATTTATGATAAGATGTCGAGCAATGTGCAGGAGGTCAAGGCACGCGGAGGCGTGGTGATTTCCGTCGTCTCCAAGGACGACACGGTGGTTTCCGCG
This sequence comes from Bacteroidales bacterium UBA6408, assembly GCA_002439805.1. GTDB lineage: Bacteria > Bacteroidota > Bacteroidia > Bacteroidales > UBA932 > Cryptobacteroides. The sequence continues at coordinate 10,339 of DJPQ01000006.1, read as the reverse complement.
ATGTCCGACCACTGCATACGCATCCCTGCGGTCGACCCATGCCTGATGCCGGTTCTGGTCGCCGTCCCTCTCCAGCTCTTCGCCTACTACATCGCCGACGCCAAGGGCCTTGACGTCGATCAGCCGCGCAATCTCGCCAAGTCCGTCACGGTGGAATAAGTTCCGAACTGCGGCTGCGGTTATTCCACTTTTTTCCGTATTTTTGTACCGCCGGCGGATTCCGCGTCTTTATCGGGGTGGTATTCTCCGCTTTCGGGTTAAAACATTTATCGGGAAAACATGATTGCAAAATCGGACATAGGGGAACTTCTCAACATACTTGGATTTTCGCGTGAAGGGAATCTCTTTATCAAAGAATATGTGAAGGCTGGAGTCACATTGAAGGTAGATGTTGCGCAGGAGCATATATTCTACGAGGGCGCGAATATCACCGTGGGGCGTGAAACTACAAGCAACTTTTCCGAGCCGGAGAATTTTGTCGTCTTGGAATGCGTTGACCGTCTGTTGTCAAAGGGGTATTATGCCGAGCACATTGAGCTTGAACCTCGCTGGAAACTGGGACATAGCAGCAAAAGCGGTTATGCGGACATCTGGGTGCGTACATATGGCGAAGGAAAGGTAATCGGGACCGATGAGGACAAAGAGTCTTTGCTTATCATCGAGTGCAAGAGGCCGGACGAGTTTCAAGGCGCATGGAATGATACTTTGGAAGACGGCGCCCAGTTGTTCAGTTATTTTCAGCAGGAGAAGTCCACGAAGTTCCTGTGTCTCTACACATCCGACATAATTGATGACAATGTTGTCGCTGGCTATTATTTGCTGAATGTTCAGGACAACAGGAAAATGTTGGAAAATGAGGAGGATGCCCTTCTGTATGAAAAGGCTTCAAATAACAAGCAGTTGTACCGTGTATGGCATGAGACATACCATTGTGACTATGCGCGGATAGGCTTGTTTGAAGACTCGGTTCAACCTTATCACATTGGTAAAGACAAATATACTGTTTCGGATCTCAAGGCTGTAAGCAACGATACCATTAAGAAAAAGTATGGAGAGTTTTCCAATATTCTGCGCCAGCATAATGTCGGGGCACACGAGAATGCTTTTGACAAACTGGTGAATCTTTTCCTTGCAAAGGTGGTTGATGAGACGAATAATCCCGATGACCTCCACTTTTATTGGAAGGGTTCTGCATACGATGACGATTTTCAGCTGCAGGACCGTTTGCAGCGCCTGTATAGGGATGGCATGAAAAAATTTCTTGGCGAAGAAGTAACATATATAGAAGAGGCGGAGATTGACAAGGCGTTTCGTCGTTTCAAGAATGATCCGGACGCCACAAGAAAGACCATCAAGGATTATTTTCGTGCATTGAAGTTCTTCTCGGATAACGATTTTTCCTTCATAAGCGTGCATAACAAGAGGCTGTTTCAGCAAAACGCCGTTATTCTGCGAAAAGTTATCCTCATGTTGCAGGACATTCGTCTGAAGGATTCTGACACTCATCAATTTCTGGGCGATTTGTTCGAGGGTTTTCTGACAAAGGGCGTGAAGCAAAGTGAGGGGCAGTTCTTCACCCCTATGCCGATTGTGCGTTTCATTGTGACTTCGTTGCCGCTGGAGCAGCTGATAAAGGAGAGCCAGGATATCCCGTATGCCATTGACTATGCTTGCGGCGCCGGCCATTTCCTGACGGAGTATGCTGACCGTATAAAGGAATTTACTGAGAAATATCGCCCGGATTTGCCTTTGAGGGACTACTATTCCCGCATCACCGGAATAGAGAAGGAATATCGTCTTTCAAAAGTCTCGAAGGTTTCTGCCTTCATGTATGGTCATGATGAGACACAGATTGTCTATTCTGATGCATTGCAGTCGCATCCGAGGGTTGAGGATGGGAGGTATAGCGTGCTTATAGCTAATCCCCCATATTCAGTCTCCGGTTTCCTTGAGACGCTGAATGACCGTGACAGAAAGAGATATAAGCTCTTTAACGGCAATATCAATGTCGCGAAGAACAATGCCATTGAGGCGTTCTTCATTGAACGGGCCGCTCAGCTTATGAAAGCCGGCGGCGTGGCTGGCATCGTATTGCCGGTCTCGGTTCTGAATAAAGGTGGCATATATGCCAAGGCCCGTGAGGTCGTAATGGAAAATTTCCACATCGTTTCTCTTGTGGAGTTGGGTACGGGCACATTTGGCAAGACAGGAACTAATACTGTCGTGATGTTCCTTAGGCGCAAGGAAACAAATACTCCTGACTCCGAACATTATATAAGCCGTGTGGATTGCTGGTTCAATCTGAGCGAGAATGCTGATGACGTGTATCAGGACACGGACCTTATGGAGAAATACTGCGGACACCTTGGATATGGGGTGGAGGATTATCAGGAATTTCTGAAGGGCAACATGACCGATGCTTTCGTCGCTTCTGAGGTTGTACAGGCTTATCGAAATTCTTTCTTCGGAACCTCACGGACTTCCATGAACGATGTATGTGACGAGGCGAGGACTATTCGTGCAAGATATACGGCGAGGACAAAGACCGCTGCCTTCAAGTCGATGTCAGAAGAGGACAGACAGAAAGATGCGGACAAGGCGTTTTATGCCTTCGTAAAGGCCATTGAACATGAGAAGATGTACTTCTTTGTGCTCGCGGTCCAGACTGACAGTCCTGTGCTTTTGGTGAAATCCCCTTCTTCCAATGCGGAAATGAAGAGATTTTTGGGCTACGAGTGGGTTAACAGGAAAGGCAATGAAGGCATTAAGTATCTTAACGTTGCAGCAACCGCCGGGAATGAGGACGAAGATGGGAATGAGAGTGATGATGACACGATGCAGCAGATTTCCGGTATAGAATCCATCAGCACCTGTCTGTTCAGGCCAAATGATTATAATGATGCCGAGAAGATAAATTATCTGATTCGTCAGAATTTCTTGGGAATGGAGTGCGAGGTTCCTGACGGTCTGTCCGGATATGTTGATTATCACCGCGTAGTAGATTTGATTGATTTCACGCATACGGCATTTAATAAGGCGATAAAGATGACTCCGGTGCTGGCTTATCCTAAGTTCAATACTGTCCTGCCGACAGAAAGACTCGGTGATATTGCCCCGTTTGTAAGTGAGAAAGTCGCCTATTCTTCAATTTCAGCGGATAGTTATATATCTACAGACAATATGCTCCCGAACAGGGCCGGTGTCACTTCGTTTGACGGAGTTCCGAATGTAGATAAGGTGACTCTTTACAAGAAGGGGGATATTCTTGTATCCAATATACGCCCGTATCTGAAGAAAATTTACTTGGCTCAGTCGGAAGGCGGATGCTCTAATGATGTTCTGGTTTTTAGGAATGTTAAGGAATATATACTTAGCGAGTATCTCTATGCCATACTGTCATCAGACCTTTTCTTTGATTACATGATGACAGGAAAGACAGGCCTGAAGATGCCTCGCGGCGATAAGAAAGTGATACCGAATTTCGCCGTCCCGGTGCCTTCCGTGGATATACAGAAAAAGATAGTCGATGAGTATAGGACGATAAATAAAGAATATGGCGATAGTTTGGCAATCATTGCTTCCTGTAGGCAGAAGGTTGAGGAGATGGCGGATTCTTACTATAATGACGGGACACCTCGGCGTCCGTTAGGGACACTTTGTGAAGAGCCGCAGTATGGCGCAAACGTGTCGGCGAAGAGGGGTAACCCTGAGGAAGATTATCGTTACATCCGAATAACCGATATTGATGATTATGGCAATTTGAAGAATGACTGGAAGACGGCGGAAGAGATAGACGACAGATATATTCTTCACGAAGGGGATTTTTTGTTCGCTCGTACCGGCGCAACGGCAGGAAAAACTTTCTTGTACAGACTGTCTGTCGGGAAAGCTGTTTATGCCGGGTACTTGATTCGATTCAGACCAAAACCGGAACTTATATTACCTCGTTATCTCGCGTTTATAACCCAGTCTTCAAACTACAAGAAATGGGCGGTAGAAACAAGAGGCGGTACGGCTCAGCCAAACATTAACGCTCAACAATTTTCCGGGTTGCAGGTTCCTTGTCCGGATATTGAGGTTCAGAGAAATATCATTCAAGAAGTTGAATCCTATGAGCAGCGGATAAGGACGGCTGAACAAAATCTTATACAGTATGCTTGTCGGAAATCTGCTGTACTTGACAAATATTTGAAATAATCCGGATTGCAATATATGTCTGAAAGCAAACATTTGCGTGCGCGGATCAAGTCCCGCAGGGACCGCGCGGAGCGCGAGACGCCCCTATAGGGGCCGCAGGCTTGCCCTGCGGGGGTTGGAATGTTTGAAAGCAAACATTTGCGTGCGCAAATGTTTGCTTTCTCGAAAATTAACCGTATCTTTGCGCCCGCTTTGGGTTTACAGACCGTGACCCGAAAGTTTTGGTATTATTAACAATCTTAAATTTTTTCAAGATGGCTGAATATTTGGCACCGGAGAAAAAACAGGAGATTTTCGCGAAGTACGGAAAGTCCAACACCGACACCGGCTCACCTGAGAGCCAGGTTGCGCTGTTCTCCTACCGTATCGCTCACCTCACAGAGCACCTCAAGAGCAACAAGAAGGATTTCTCAACCCGCCGTTCGCTTTTGAAGCTTGTAGGTAAAAGACGTCGTGTACTTGACTATCTTAAGGAAATCGACATCGAGAGATACAGGGCTATCGTAAAGGAGCTCGGTCTCCGTCGATAGGCGACATCAGGGAATCAGGGTATATCCGGAAAGGGATATACCCTTTTTCTCGTTTTTTAGATGTACCGGTCAGATTGAGTCATTTCATCGCAGCATATCCCGGCGGCGTTCACAAATTTCAGCCTGCGGCGCCACCCGGAAAACAACATATATCACGCAGTACGCAACAGTTTTACTAATCGGCTCTCATAGGGAGAGGCAGGTTGAACAAAAAATTAATGAACATTATCAACAAGAAAATCGAATTGTCCGACGGACGGACAATCGAGATTGAGACCGGCAGGCTTGCAAAGCAGGCTGACGGCTCTGTGGTAGTCAAGATGGGCGGCACGATGCTGCTCGCGACGGTGACGGCGGCCAAGGACGCGAAGGACGACGTCGATTTTATGCCGCTTCAGGTCGACTACAAGGAAAAATTTTATTCGGCAGGACGCTTCCCCGGCGGATTCATGAAGAGGGAAGGCAAGGCCACGGACGCGGAGGTTCTTACGGCGCGTCTGGTTGACCGTGCTCTCCGGCCTCTTTTCCCGGACGATTTCCATGCCGAGGTTTATGTGCAGATTACGCTCATCTCCGCCGAGAAGGACATTCAGCCGGATGCCCTTGCCGGACTTGCGGCTTCTTCAGCCCTTGCGGTGAGCGACATTCCGTTCGGCGGTCCAATCTCTGAGGTTAGGGTTGTCCGCATCAACGGGGAATTCAAGATTGACCCGACTTTCAGCGAGATGGAGCAGGCTGACCTCGACCTTATGGTCGCGGCTACCTATGACAACATCATGATGGTCGAGGGCGAGATGAAGGAAGTGAGCGAGGCCGATATGCTTGAGGCCATAAAGTTCGCCCACGAGGAAATCAAGAAGCACTGCAAGGTGCAGATGGAGCTCACCGAAGAGTGCGGCAAGACCGTGAAGAGGACTTACTGCCACGAAATCAACGACGAGGAGCTCAAGAAGGCAGTCGAGGCATTCTGCTATGACAAGTGCTACGCCGTTGCCAAGTCCGGACAGGACAAGCACGCCCGCAGCGATGCCTTCGAGGCAATCAAGGAAGAGTTTATGCAGACCATCCCTGAGGAGGAGCGCGAGGAGAAGCAGATGATGGTTGACAGATACTATCATGCAGTTGAAAAAAACGCGATGAGAAACCTTATCCTCGATGAGGGAATCCGTCTTGACGGACGTCACACCACCGAGGTCCGCCCTATCTGGTGCGAGGTCGGCTACCTGCCGTGCGCACACGGAAGCGCAGTCTTCACGCGAGGCGAGACCCAGTCTCTCGCGTCTGTGACTCTCGGAACGAAGATGGACATGAAGGAGCTCGACGAGGTTCTCGTGCAGGGCACCGAGCAGTTCGTCCTCCACTACAATTTCCCGCCGTTCGCAACCGGTGAGGCAAAGGCGCAGAGGGGCGTGGGCCGTCGTGAAATCGGTCACGGAAACCTCGCGTGGAGGGCGCTCAAGCCTGTGGTTCCGCTCGCTCCTGAAAACCCTTACGCAATCCGCGTGGTTTCGGACATCCTTGAGTCCAACGGCTCGTCTTCAATGGCCAGCGTCTGCGGAGGCTGCCTTGCCCTGATGGATGCCGGAGTGAAGATAAAGAAGCCTGTGGCAGGTGTTGCCATGGGCCTTATTACCGACGCCGACAAGCCTAACGAGCGCTATGCAATCCTCACCGACATTCTCGGGGACGAGGATCATCTCGGTGACATGGACTTCAAGGTCACCGGAACAAAGGACGGAATTACCGCCACCCAGATGGACATCAAGGTCGACGGGCTCTCATACGAAGTGCTCGCGAAGGCTCTTGAGCAGGCTCGTCAGGGCCGTATGCACATCATGGGCGAGATGATGAAGACCATCAGCGAGCCTCGTGAGGACTACAAGCCGTTCGTTCCGCGCATCGTCCAGATTCGCGTTCCGGGCGAGTTCATCGGCGCGATTATCGGCAAGGGCGGCGAGGTCATCCAGAAGATTCAGCGCGAGACCGGCACGACCGTCACTATCACCGAGGAGCAGAACAACGGCGTCAGCGAGGGTGTTGTTGACATCTTCGGTGACAACAAGGAGTGCATGGACAAGGCTCTTGAATGGATTAACGGTATCTGCGCCGTTCCTGAGGTCGGCAAGGTGTATCACGGGAAGGTAGTATCAATCCTTGAATTCGGTGCCTTCGTGGAGATCCTTCCGGGCAAGGAAGGTCTGCTCCACATTTCCGAACTCGACTGGAAGAAGACCGACAAGGTTGAGGATGTACTCAACGTGGGCGACGAGGTTGATGTCAAGCTTCTTGAGATTGACCCTAAGACAGGCAAGATGCGCCTGAGCCGCCGTGCCCTTATGGAGAAGCCGGAGGGATATGTCGAGCCGGAGCGCAGACCGAGACCTTCTTCAGGCGACCGTGACCGTCGTGATGACCGCAGGGGAGACCGCCGCGATGGCCGCGGGCCTCGCCGTGACGGTGACCGTCGTGACGACCGCAGGGGTGACCGCCGCGACAGCCGCGGGCCTCGCCGTGACGAGCGTCAGGATGCTCCGAGGGAGATTCCGATTGCGGATGGTGAGTCTGATCCAAATATGTTCTGAATTCGGGGCGAATAAAAGGCGGTCTGCTGCGTTGGATGTCTTGTCAAAATCCTCACAACCATCAGGTTGCTGCGGTATTTGACTTCACCATCCGCCTTGCATCCCATCCTTTTCTTCATCCCCTCATTTCTACTAATAAAATAAGCGGCTGGCTAAGATTTCTTGGCCAGCCGCTTGGTTCTTATTGGGCGGCTTCCGAAGAAGAACGCCGGGCTTTGTTGTGGAGTCCGGCGTTTTTTTAGTTAGTGATTGACGTTTCAGAGGCTGTTCTTAAGCGCTTCGGCGAGAGCCTTGACATCGAACTTCTGAGTTGAGAACGCCTGAGGGAAGGTCAGGCCGCCGGTCTGGGCGTTGACCGTGCCTTCCGGCAGGATGATTGGCACGAAGCCGAGTGCCGTGGCCTGTTCGAGCAACTGCCTGACGCTTGCCGCCGCCCATGTGTAGGAGCCGAACGCGAAGAATCTGCGGTTCTTGACTCCGCGTGCCGCCACGGCTCTCATGAATGCCTCGACCGGCGGAAAGATGCCGCCGTTGTAGGTAGGTGACCCTACCACGAGCGTGTTGTACCTGAATGTGTCGCGTATTGCGTAGGAGGCATTTTCGCTGCGCAGGTCGTGGAGGGCATTCGGGATTCCGAGAGCGGTGAGTTCCTCGGACAGAGCCTTCGCTGCCTTTTCCGTATTGCCGTACATTGTCCCGTAGGCTATGCATACTCCCGGCTCGGCCTCGTATCGGCTCAATTTGTCATACAAACCGACGACATCCCCTACGAATTTCTCCCACACGGGGCCGTGCGTGCTGCATATTCTTTCAATCTTGAGTCCCGCAAGCTTTTTCAGCGCCGTCTGCACCGGCACTCCGTATTTCCCGACGATGTTCGAATAGTAGCGTGTCATCTCGTCGCGGTATATTCCCAAATCATTTAAGCCGCAATCAGTTATCGCGTTAGGGTCTTCGCAGACGGTTTCGCTCTCTTCATGTTTCGTCGCTTTCAGGCCGGGCACTCCGAATGTCCCGAACGCATCGCCCGAGAAAAGGGTCTTCTCATCCTCGCACCAGGTCACCATCGTCTCCGGCCAGTGAACCATCGGGGTCATGTAGAAGGTGAGCTCCGTCTGCCCGAGCGAAATCTTCTCCCCGTCGCCGACGACCTTGATACGCGAGGCCGGAATGCCGTAGTAGCCGCCAAGCATCGGCACCGCCCTTGCGCTCGCGACAATCGTAATCTCGGGGTAAAGTTCCAGAACGGAGGCGATTGATGATGAATGGTCAGGCTCCATGTGGTTGACAATCAGATAATCTACAGCCCTGTCTCCGATGGCTTCCCTGATTTTTCCGACAAACTCCTCCCTCCACGGTTCCTCCACAGTGTCAATCAACGCAACCTTCTCATCGGCAACGAGATAGGCGTTATAACTGACTCCATACGGAAGAGGCCACAGCCCCTCGAAAAGTGTCGTGGAGTGGTCATTCACCCCGACATAATGTATCCTTTCACCGATTTTTTCCATAATAAAAGCAATTTAATTTCCCGGCGGTCCTTTCCTGCAAATTTCAGGCAAATCGTACCCCCGCTTCTTTCAAAAGGTGCCAATCTGACCAATAATCCTCAAACTGAGCAAATTTATTTCTTCAAATTTCCTTAATTTTGTCGCCGCAAACGCGAATATTCATGATGACGACAAATCAGCGGCGCACAGGCCACATTTCATTGTTTCTCTGCAACACAATCTGGGGCGCGGCTGTGCCCGTGTCGAAGTTCATTCTGGCCGGCGGCGTCATTTCCTCGACGGTGCTTGCGGACATACGCATCCTTTCCGGCACTCTGCTTTTCTGGCTGGCGTCGCTCGCGGTAAAATCAGAGCGGTCAGAAAAGGTCGAGAAAAAGGA
>DJPQ01000006.1:0-1113 GCA_002439805.1 Bacteroidales bacterium UBA6408 | reverse complement strand
ATGAAGGGCATCTCGCTGTCTTCCCCGACGGAGGCCGCCGTCTGCATGACGACCCTGCCGATCTGGACGGTGCTCATGTCCGCCCTGCACCTCCACGAAAAGGTAAATGTCCGCAAAGCCGGCGGCATCCTGCTCGGCCTGTCCGGCACGCTGCTCATCACGCTCTACGGCAGTTCCATTTCCTCCGGCGGCTCCTTCTCCGGCGCGGCCTGCTGCCTGCTCTCCCAGATTTCGTACGGAGTCTATCTCGTTTTCTTTCAGGACATCATCCGGAAATATTCTCCGGTCACCCTGATGAAATGGAAATACCTCTTCGGCGCCCTGATGCTGCTCCCGTTCTCCGCACAGGAAATGTTCCGCACGCAATGGTCCGCCATCCCTCCGGCCGTATGGCTTGCGCTCGCGTTCATCATCATATTCTCGACCTTCATCAGCTATTTCCTCGTCCCATTCGGCCAGAAATACCTCCAGCCGACGACCGTTGCGGTGTACAACTACCTCCAGCCCGTCACCGCCTCCCTCCTCGCCGTCGCCGCAGCTCAGGAAACCTTCTCCCTCATGAAGCTCCTCGCCATGCTCCTCGTCTTCCTCGGCGTCCGGCTTGTCAGCACCTCCGGCAGAAGGAGAAACTGACATTACCATTTTCTCGTTACGAAAAAACCGTTACGAAAAAATGGTAATGGAAGTTTATTTGGACATTTCAGGATTTTTATGCAATTTCGTCAACAAATCAGTTGATTATGCATGATGATGAATATATCAAGAAGTACCAGATTGATCTTCGCCATTCTCTGTGCATGAAACTTCTTGAAGTCAATGCATTCTGGTCATACGACAATGTCGCGGAAGGGGATGTTTCGGACGCGGACATCGTAGAAAAGACTCTTCTTCTGCTTGATATGGACGACATTTCCCGGCTCTTTGAGCTGTATTCTCGAAAGTTTGTCCGGAAGGTATGGGAGAAAAGGCTGTCGTGTCAGGGAGAGTATCTTCATTCTCTCAACATGATGATTGCCCAGTATTATTTTAATATCCAGTCGCCGGAACAATTCCTTCTCCGCAGGGAATCCGCTAACATTCATAAGGTTACTCATGACGCAGGATTGTAGAATG
>DJPQ01000014.1 GCA_002439805.1 Bacteroidales bacterium UBA6408 | reverse complement strand
CTATCAGTCTTTTCAATGAACTTTCAATTCCAAACCAACACCTGATTTATCATCGTGTTGTCCACCTGTCTTTCTCAAATGGGCTGCAAAGATACGGACTTTTTGGAAACTACCAAACATTTTTCACGATTTTTTTCGATTATTTTTCCTACTTTTGCCGCCACAAACACAAAACTGATGGAAAAAGGACAGAATCAGGACAATCAGGAGACCTCACTGTGGCAACTTTTCGGGGTGTTCGCTAAAATCGGCGCCTTCACAATCGGCGGAGGCTACGCCATGATTTCCCTCATCCAGAACGAAATCGTGCGGCGCAAATGGCTCAGCGAGGACGATTTCTCCGAACTCATAACCCTCGCGCAGACCGCTCCGGGGCTCCTTGCCGTCAACATATCCATATTCACCGGATTCAGGCTCCGCGGAGTGAAGGGCAGCATCGTGGCCACGCTCGCGAGCATACTCCCGTCATTTCTCATAATTCTCGCCATCGCCATGGCATTCAGCGGATTTCAGGACAACCCCACAGTCATACGCATATTCAAGGGAATACGCCCCGTCGTCGTCGCCCTAATCCTCGTTCCGATGATAAACATGGCACGGAAATCGGACGACACATGGTGGAAATGGACTCTCTCGGCGGTCGTCCTCGCCCTCGTCGGATTTCTCGGGGTCTCACCCATATATATACTCCTCTGCGTCATCGTCATATTCTTCGGAATATCCGTATATCGCGAAAAAAGAATGAATAAGTCATGATATTCCTTCAGCTTTTCTATACATTCTTCATCATCGGGGCGTTCACGATCGGAGGGGGATATGCGATGCTTTCGCTCATCCAACATCAGGTCGTCGAGGTTCACGGCTGGATTACGGACGCGGCGTTCACCGACATCGTGGCGATTTCACAGATGACCCCGGGCCCGATAGGAATCAATTCGGCGACGTACATCGGCTACACGGTGCTCCAGAACGCGGGCGCTGCGGAATGGCTGTGCGTGCTCGGCTCATTCACCGCGACAAGCGCCGTGGTGCTGCCTTCCTTCCTCATCGTTCTGGGAATATGCTTCGCGTTTGAGAGGTTCAGCCGGAGCAATATATATAAGGGAGTGATGAACGGGCTTAAGCCGACCGTCGCGGGACTCATCGGAGCGGCCGCGGTGCTTCTGATGACGCCGGAGAATTTTCCCGACTGGAAGTCATGGGCGCTGTTCGCGGCGGCGTTCGCGGCGCATATGTTCTTCAAGGTGAACGCGATTCTGATAATTGTCGCGGCGGGAGTGTTGGGATTTCTGATATATTGACGATATTTGCAGCGCAAAAATTTCTCTCCGGCTGGAATTACTGAAATGTGCCGGGAATATGTTATGAACTGGTTTATAGATTTATTTGAAAAACAGACATTTACACAGGCGATTGTCGTGCTGTCGCTCATCTGTGCGGTGGGGCTGGCCTGCAACAAGATAAAGTTCAGGGGCGTGTCGCTGGGGATTACCTTCGTGTTCTTCGCGGGGATTGTCGCGGGGCACTTCGGATTCATGATTGACCCGCAGATGCTCGCGCTGGCGCAGAATTTCGGGCTTATACTCTTTGTATATGCGCTCGGAGTGCAGGTTGGGCCGAGCTTCTTCCCTTCCCTCAAGAAAGGCGGCATCAGGCTGAACCTGCTTGGATTCGGAGTGCTCGCTCTCGGGATTCTCATGACGCTCGGAGTGTGCTGGTGCACAGACATTTCCCTGCCGGTGTCGATGGGTCTCTTTTCAGGCGCAGTGACCAACACCCCGATGCTCGGAGCGGCGCAGCAGGCGCTTCTGGACCACACCCCTTCCGCGACGGCGGTCTCGAACGAGATGGCAATGGCCTGCGCGGTGGGTTACCCTTTCGGCGTGCTGAGCGTAATCCTCTGCGTAATCATACTCAAGGCCATATTCCACAAGGGGACGAAGGAAGAGAAGGACCTGCACGACAACCCTACGTTCATCACGGAGTTCGTCATCAGCAATCCGGCGATTTTCGGAAAGACCATAAAGGAAATCATGAAAGGAACGGCGTTTCATCTCGTGGTGTCGAGGGTGTGGAAATTCACCGACAAGGAACATGAGGACGGGCCTAAGGGAATGGTGATAATCCCCAACGGGGACACGGTTCTCGAAGAGGGAGAGCACGTGCTCGCGCTGTGCAAGGAGAAGGAGGTCGGGATTGCGGAGCGTCTGTTCGGAAAGATTGTGGATAAGGACTGGAACAAGAAGGACATCGACTGGAACGCCATTGACGGGCAGCTGGTGTCGCGTCATGTCCTCGTGACCAAGGAGAAGGTGAACGGGGCGAAAATCGGAGACCTGCACCTGCGCAACACCTTCGGAATCAATGTCACGAGGGTGAACAGGGCGGGAATAGACATCCTGCCGTCGAGCAGCCTCGTGCTTCAGATGGGCGACAAGCTCACCATCGTCGGGCAGGCTAAGGCCATTGACAATGTGGCCGCAGTGCTGGGCAACAAGGAGAAGGAGCTGAGGAATCCTAATATGTTCTCGATTTTCATAGGAATCGTGCTGGGACTGATTCTAGGATGCATTCCGCTGTCAATCCCGGGAATGAGCGTGCCGATTAAGCTCGGAATCGCCGGCGGGCCGATTATCGTGGGGATTCTCATGGGCGCATACGGGCCCCGCTTCCACCTGACGACCTACACGACCTACAGCGCGAACCTGATGCTGCGCCAGCTCGGCCTCACGGTCTATCTCGCCGCACTTGGTCTGAGCGCCGGGCCCGGGTTCTTCGAGACGGTCTTCCGCCCAGAGGGACTGATGTGGATTGGCATAAGCATCCTGCTCGCCATCGTCCCGGTTCTCATCGTGGGCTTCATCGCGTCGAAGTTCTGCAGGACCGACTATGCCTCGAACGTCGGAATGCTCTGCGGAGCCATGGCAAACCCGATCGCCCTCAACTATGCGCTGAGCACGGTTGAGGACGACGAGCCTTCGGTCGCATACGCGACGGTATATCCTGTGTGCATGTTTCTCAGAGTGATAACAGCACAGATGCTGATGCTGTTCTGCCTGTAGCCGGGGCGGCTGTCAGAAGAACAGAGCCGCTGCCAAAAGGACGACGAGTCCAACTCGGGGGCATCAGAACTTGAAAGACAGTCCGGCCGAAACATAGCCGGTGTCGTGACCGCCTTCAGCCCACAGACCCACCTTCTCGCAGAAGTACCAGCGGAGTCCGCCTACGGCGACGAATGTCATCTTCGTGTCCATCTTGTTGAAGGCGGAACTTGCCTTCTCCCCGCTTTCATGCTCCGTCGTGTGCTCGCCGATAAGACCGGCGTCAATCATCGCGCGGGCATAGAGTTCGAGACGGCGGCAGAGAGTGATGTGGTAGCTCAGGCCGGCGGCGATGTCAAAGCGGTTGCAGAATGTATCCTGCCGCTTGTCTCCATACCCGTCGTCCAGCATCCAGTTGTAGCCGTAGCGCGAATACTCGCCGCCTACCGCCCAGCCCAGACTTCCGAAACGTCCGAAATCGAAGAAGCAGATGTCCGAATATATCATCACTGGAGGGACGACCATCCTGAACGACGACCTCGACGCATCGTCCGTCGCGTGCTTCATCACCCTCGACCAGTCGGCGACCACAGGTGAGACTCCCAACTGTAAGGTTCTCGTGTATTTAGGGAAGACAATCTCGTGCTTCGTGCGTTTCCAGGCGACGTTCTTTCCCGCATCGGAGGCGGCGATTCCGTCCTGAACGCCTATCTGCTCCGGCTTCAGCTTTCCCTTCACGCGGCAGGCGGTGTTGCCGTAGGCGACCTCCCAGGCATAGACGACGTCCATGAACGTCCTGAACTCGCCGGACTTTATCCTTGCGGCAAAGTCGGGATAGTCATAGATTTTCCCGAAATATTTGCCCAGCATGGCCTCCGACATGGACGGCTCCGCCCTGTCGAAGATGCTCCCGCGAGTGTCCGTGCCGACCATTATGGCCACGTCTCCGGCGATGCTCAGATACCACCCGCGCAGCGGACGCACAACCGTGACGTTTCGCCCTGTCCTTTCAGCCTCTACGGTGAAAAGCGAGTACAGGTCGATGCCCTTGCCCCGGTACTCCTCCCGGACCCACTCGACCTTGGCCGCCCCGCCGAAAGCGCCGGCGACCTTGACCAGCCTCTTCACATATTTGTCGGTCCCTTCCAAAAGCAGGGAATCGACGTCCTCGTTGATGTATCTTGTCCTCTCGCCGTCGGGAGTGAGGCTGAACTCGACATGATCCGGACGGTTTACGAGCGGGGAACGAAGATAGCCGTCAAGAACCCTGTCGCCGCCCTTGTTGAGCCAGATTCTCGCCCTGACGTCCTCGTCCTTCAGATCTTCGGTCTTCTTGTCAACGACTGTCCGGGCGCTTGCGGAAACGCCGGCAAAAAGCAGCATCGCCATTGCAACGCTGCCCGAAATAAGTCTTGTGCGCATAGCAGGCCTACTTGGAGACATTGAAACTCAGGGCGAAGCTGCCGCCGGAGTAACTGCCCGTGAAAATATATTCCGCAGCGTCCGTCGTCTTGCGATAGATATGCGAACCCTCGCTCTTGGTGAAGCCGGCCGGCTCGAACTTGGCGTAATAGGCCGTGGCCACAGACTCCCCACACTCGTAGTCGAAGAAGGTCACGGTCTTCATGTCGCTGCCGAGCTCCCTGTACTGTACATTCTCCACCTCTCCGTCAAAGACAGGGAAGCCGTCAAGGAAAGGGTACGCCTCGACGAGTGTAGCCCAGGTCGCCTTTCCAAGGGGATCGATCACAGGCCCATTACCTGAACCTTTTTTGTTACAACCACATACAAGCGTCATTGCGGCGCACATCAAAGCAAAGATAAACTTTTTCATATTCATTGTGTATTTTTCGGTGCAAAGATAATATCCCCCCCCCGAAAAACACCAAACAAATGTGCATTTTTTCAAAAAAGTTTCTTGTCCAACGACGAGTCCATGTTGCCGAGAATCCGCGAAAGCTTAGGGAACTTCCCGTTCACTCTGGTGGTGGCAGCCTTGAAGAACTCCGCCTTGGAGCCGTCCGGGTCGCCGAGCTTGGCGAGACAGTCCCGAGCCTTGGCCTGGTCACCGAAACGGGCGTAGGCAACGGCGCGGAGAAGGTTCTCGGACGAGGTGTCAACAAGGTCGTCGTAAGGCTTGCCGACCCCAAGGTTCTCAGGCCATTCAAGAGCCTCGTCAATGCGCTTGAGCGCTCCCTTGAGGTTACCCCTGTCAATGCATTCGGCAGCAAGGTGGAGCTTTATGTCGCGCCACATCACGTGACTGCCGCTCTGTCCCTCGAATGGAAGGATACGCATTCCGGTGATGACCTTGTCCGCCTTGCCGTACTGCCCGAGGGCTATGAGGGTCTTGAGATAGGTGTCGCCGACGTGGAAATTGTCCCTATTCTTGAGATAATACGGTTCGGCGACCTTGAGGGCATTGGCATAGTCCCCGGAGCGGTAGTGCCGCAGGGCGAGGCTCTGAACATAGCGCCACTGCTGAGGGTCGAGCCTCAAGGCCTTCTCAATGTCGGACTGCGAGTCCGTAAGAGCGCTCCTGAAGGCATAGAATGGCGCATAGTCAGGCTCATAGCCGGACAGAGTCCGCACTGCCTCGTCGCGGTGTCCGAGGAAATCCTCAAGCATCGCGAACATATACCCGGCCTTCCATCCGCCGCCGTTCTTCACTGCCCATTCGAGCGGCTGCCACGACTCCGCCCTGAACGGGAACACGAGGTCAATCGCGGCATCCTCAACAGATGGAAGCGCAGCCGCGTCGTTCCTGAGCCATGCCTTCCACACCGCGAGCAGGGCGTTCTGCTCCGGACAGGCATCAAGAAGCCTTGCCGCCTTGTCGGAAAGGCCGAGACGGCTGTAGAGAGCGGCGTATTCAAGATAGACCTGCCAGCGAAGCTCCTCCTTCACCGAAGCGGCAAGTTCCGATGCCGTGCTCTTTCCCGCAAGCATACGCTCCATTGCCGGGAACGGGCAGAGCGGGTCAAGCGACTCGATGGCAGAGAGCCATTTCTCCGACAGCTCTGCCTGATAGAGCAGCTCGTAGGCCGACAGGTTCCAGACATTGCCGACCAGCGACTTGTGCGCGTAGTCAGCCGCCAGTTCCCTCTGTCCGTCAAGGAAATGGAGCCTTGCAAGCTGCATCTGCGCCGCGCTGCGAAGCTCGGAGGTGACGGCGGCGACCTCGAAACGGTCCATCGCGTCCCAGGTCTTGCCGAGCCCCTCGGCAGCCTGTCCGCTGATGTAGTTCGCCATCGGGTCGTACTCATCAATCGCGAGAGCACGGCCGGCCGTCTCGTAAGCCCCCGCATAATCCAGTTTCCGGAGCAGCAGAAGCGCCTTGAGGTTCAGCGCCGGAGCAAGAGACGGGTCAAGTTCGAGAGCCTTGTCCGCGTGCTTCTCGGCCTCCTTGTAGCAGCGCATTCCGTAGAGGTACTTCGCGTAGGTCATCTGCCCCTGCGCCGAGTCGAGGCTGAACTCCGGATTGATTTTGTGAGGGCGCTCAATCTCCTGGGCATCAGCGCTCCAGAGCCGATGGGAGCCGACATGGACCTTTGCCGGGACAGCACCCTCCGGCAGTTTTTCAAAGAACGGCACGGCTGTCGGAAGGCTCACTTCGCGTGAGACAATCTCCCGTCCGGATGAGTCCTCAACCACGAGCTGTCCGGAAAGCGCGGTGAGAGGATATATCCCCAGAACATCCCCGTTCATCTTCACCACGGCACGCAGGCTCACTTCGTCCGCTCCGCCGATTCCCGCCACGGGAAGCCAGTACTCGTTCCATTCGTCAGTTCCGTAAGGAGCGAAGAGAGTCTGCTTGAAAGGGGTATCGACGCTGCTGAGCAGGTTCTGGTTGAAGAGCCGGCCGCTCTGAAGCTCGACATACTGCGGGCTCTTGTCCGTAAGCAGCCCCACCCAGATGTCGCCCTGCTGCGATTGCGTCCAGCTGAAATACTTGCGTCCGAGCTTCTCGTCGCGAAGGGCATAGTGCAGCATTCCGAAGTCGTCGTCCTTCCAGTACGCGCCGAAGAAGCCCTTGTGCGAGCCGCCGGGATGGAAAGACTTGTCGATGCCGAAATTCTGGTTCGCGTAAAGAGAAAGGTCGCGTCCGCTTTCATCGACAGGATACGGGGTCGTGACGCCGTCGTGCCCTATCGTATAGGTCGAAGGATATATGAGTTCGAGGTCCGACGAAGCCCTCACGCCGGAGTTCGCCCAGGTGTAGTAAGGCTGATACTCGCCCGAGGCGTTGTGCCAGAATGAGCGCGTCTTCAGCCACACCGCATCCTTGGGAAGATTGATTTCCACCGTCCAAGAGGTGCGGGTGAGCAGTTCGAGCACGCCTATGTAGCAGCTCACGCTTCCGTCCTCCTTGGTCTCCGTCCTCCACTCGACCGGATGGGCGCAGGAAGGGGCGTGGCCAATGATTCCGTAGTTGAACTCGATGCCGCCGCTGGTCCACGGCCCCCGGAGAGAGATTTCACGGAACTTCACGACGTCGTTGTCGTAGAACATCTCCTTCCCCGTCGTCTTGTCATAGACCGACCATATCTTTCCTCCAATTTCCGGCATTATGCGGACGCGAATCCAGTCGTTTTCGAGAACCACGACCTTCCATATCCGCTGCGATGAGTCGAAGTCGAAAGTTTCATATTTATGATACGGATACACGTTGCCCGACGTAAGAGGAATCGGGTTCGGGTCCGAGAATCCGTAGGTCGTATAGACGGTGTCCTTGACAGTCACGGTCTGCGCAAATGCGACAGTGCCCATCATAAGCAGAAGGGGCACAAATGGAATTATTTTCTTCATTTATGTCGATATTATCGTATTTTCGTGAAAAACAAAACTTCGGGTTTATGAAAATCCGGGGATATGTCGTCCGTGCTGACGGACGAATACCAGTTCACGCTCATGTCAGGCCGGTAGTCCGCCCTGAACACACCCATCCAGAATCCGTTTTCAAGGTCACAGCCGAGTTCACGGAGTTCCGCCTTGGAAACCTTACCCGCGACGATATAGCCATCTTCCGTCAGCTGCCCCCAAAGGCGCATGGTACGGAAGTTCCAGTCGTAGTCAATGTCGCGGTAGTAGTGGCCGGAGTAGTCGAGCACACGCCCGAGCGGGTCAATCTCCGCGCAATAATAATCGTCCATAGAACGCTTGGGGCTGAAGAATATCTCCACCCTGTCCTCATTCTCCACGGTGTCCTCGCCCGCGAAAGTCTCAGCGTATGTGGGAGTAAGGTCGGTGACCTCGTAGGAGAAATAGAATGATTCGCCGTCGGAAAAGCAGCGGAAGAGGGTGTTGTCCTCAAGGCCGTCCCAAGGGGCATGGAGTCCGTTGATTGAAGCGGACCGGGAAACGACGAAAGCTCCGTCGCCGCCCGCCGCACCTCCGCAGGAAACTGCGGCCGCCCCTACAACCGAGATGAGGGCGGTCGCCATAAACATTGTCAAACTACATTTTCGTTTCATCATATCCTCATTGTTTGGGGATTCCCATGATTTGTCAGATTCACAATCACTCTTTCTCCACGCCGTAGTTCAGCAGCCCCTGACCGTACTCATCGAGAAATTTCGGGTAGCCGAATTTCTGCACATACTTCGGGCCGACATAGGCCGCATAGCAGGTGATGTTGGTGATGCCGTGGGAAGCGTATGTCTCAAGGTCCTTGAGAAAAATATCATTGCTCCACGGAACTTCCACGAGGTTGTTCTCGTTCCATTCGCTGAAAAGCGAGTCGTCCATCCAGTATTCGAGCACCTGCGCGGTCCCGGCCGGAAAGACCTTGAGGTTGGCCTTGAGCTGCTTGAGATACTCGGCGTGGGTGATGCCGCTGCGCCCCTTCGCCCATGTGTTGGCGAGAGGCTGGTCCCATGTGCGGAAGAAAGGCGCAAATTCGAGGAATATGTCCTCATGCGGCTTCACCGTCTTTGGCGGTTCGAGGGTGTTGCTGTAGCACAGATGCGCGAGCTTCGCCTCCGGGTCTATGGTCTTGAGCGCCTCTATCGCCTTATTCTCGAAAATAAGGGCCTGGTCGGAAGCGTTCAGTTCCCTGCACTTGGGGCAGTGGCAGATGTCGCCGCCGTCGTCGAGCCAGAAATAATAGCGGTGGTTCGTCGAGGCATAGCGCCGGCCTATGTCTATGGCATTGCGATAAACCTCGTTCAGAGCGCCCTCAGATGAAGGGCAGCCGTTGGCATCGTTGGTGCGGTTGCCGTTCTTGTCCATACGAAACCAGTCCGGATAGTTGTCGAAGCGCTCGCGAGGCAGGAGAAACGACATCATGTGCTCCTCGAACTCGATGTCAATCCCGGCATCGGCGCAGTTCTTCTCGAAATTCGTCCAGACCTGAGTGCCGCGAGGGGCGTTATAAACGCTGAAGGTGTTTATCCCATTCTTCTTCGCAATCGCGATGTAGTCAATCACATGGGCGTTGCTGACCTCGGACCATCCGAGCACGAGTCCCCTCATCCTGAAGAAACTCTCCGGTTCCTCCGGTTTGTCCGGCTGATCCGGTCCCGGTTTGTCCGGGTTCGGCTTGTCGGGATTGTCCTTGCCGATGTTTTCCCACCCGCTCACCGCAGAACCCGCATTCTCCGGTGTGCAGGACACCATCAACGCAGCCGCCGCAAGCATCAGAATCAACACAGTCTTTCTAATCATCATTCTTTATATCTCTCTAAAAGGTATTCTCTTTCTCCCTTGTTCGCGCTTAGTTTCTCTCTTAATGTTCGAGCTTAATAAGTTCGCTCCTTCTCTCTTAGTATTTTCTCTCTTACGGGGAGGAGGGTTAAATAAAAAGAAGGAGTGCAAGGCGTGCGGCGAAGCCAAAACCGCAGCAACCCGATGGTTGTGAGGATTTAGGCAAGCCGCACAACGCAGCAATCCGCTTTTTATTTAGCCCGTCTGTAGTTCAGCAGGCCCTGCCCGTAGTCATCCACAAAGGAAATATCCCCGAAAGTCCTGACATAATAGTCATCCACATAGATGGCGTATGCCGTGATGTTCCGTATTCCGTAGGACGCATAGGTCTCAAGGTCGGAAAGGAAAACCTCCTTGTGCCAAGGAACACGCACCTGAGGTTTCTTCCAGCCGCTGTAGAGAGAGTCGTCCATCCAGTAGTCGAGCACCTGCGCGGTCTCGGCCGGAAAGACCTTGAGATTGTCTTCAAGCATACGGAGGAACTCGCCGTGGGTCGTCTTGCCGTCACGTCCGACCGCATCCCGGTTTTTGAGAGGCTGGTCCCATGTACGGAAGAAAGGGGCGAACTCAAGGAATATCCCCTCTTCCGGCTTCACGCAGGACGGAGCCTCGATGGAGTTGTGGTATGCGAGATGCGCGAGCTGAGCCTCAGGGTCAATCTTGCGGAGAGCCTTGATAATGTGGTTCTCGAATATGAGACCCTGGTCGGCGACATTGTAGCCACGGCATTTCTCGCAGTGGCAGACATCGCCGCCGTCGAAGAGCCAGGTGTAGTACTTGTGGTTTGACGGCTGATGGGTGCGGACAAAGTCCGGAACATTGGACATCAGCACCTCAAGACCTTCCTGACATGAAGGGCAGCCGTTGCCGTCGGGTTGGCGCACGCCGTTCTCGTCCATGCGGAAATACTCCGGGTGGGTCGCGAACAGTTCACGCGGAAGAAGCCACGACATCGCGTGCTCCTCGTACTCAAAGTCAAGTCCCGCGTCGATGCATTTTCGGCGGAACTCATAGTATTCAGGACTGTCGTAAGGGTGTCCGCACACGCTGATGGTATTCAGGCCGTTCTTCTTCATGAGCTCAATCCAGTCGATGACGTCCGGATTCTTGATGTCGTCCCAGCAGAGGATGACGCCGCGCAGCTTGAAGAAAGGCTCGTCCTCCTTCTTCCCGCAGCCCGCGCAAAGCGCGAGCAGCAGGAGAGAGGCTGCCAAAAGTGTCCAAAGTCGGATGAGCTTATTCAACATAGTCAGGGAGGATTACGGTTGCCATATCAACCTGTGTTCTTGACTCCGGATTCTTCATGTCGGCGGCGTTGCCCTGAGGCAGATAACCTATCGCATTCCAGTTGCAAGGGCCGTCCATGAGCTTGAGGGCGAATCTTGCCTTGTTCGTGGTCATCTTGAAGAACTTCCTGTCGAACATGACCTCAGCCTGACCGAGGTTCCTGCCCTCGTCGAAAGAGACCTGTCCGAAAAATTCGGCCGCAGTATAGTTGCCGGCCTGTGTGGTGAGTCCTCCGCTCCAGACATTATCCTTATCCTTTCCGCCATAGAAATATGCCGTCAGGCCGGTGAAGTCGGTGAAAGGATTGCCCATGTGGAAACCGCCCTCGATGTACCACTCAAGTCCCATATTGTCCTGAGCATACGGAGGATAAGTCAGTTCATTGTCAGTAGCCCCGACATAGCATCCGGTCTCGACATTTCCATCCGCGTCAATCCAGATGTCAATAGGCAGAGTGTTGCTTGCGAGAGGCTCGCCCTTGCGGACTTCCTTCTTGTTGCTGCTGTAGTATTCAACCGTGCCCGGATCCACAAACTCAAAATAGAGATAAACGGTCTTGCTGTCGCCGGTAAGCTTCATCTTGCGAATCATCGGATAGAGAACCGTTCCCTCGGGAAGAGAATATGTGATGATTCCGTCCTTGTCCCAGTCGGAGAAGTCGCCGTCGATGGTGATTGCGTAAGAGAACGGATATGCGAGGTTGATTGTCGCCGTGGTGACCTTGCCCTTGACGGCGTTCTCAACCTCGACGATGTCAATCACATGAGGAGTCACTCCGATTTCAACGCTTTCCGGAATCTCGATTGTGGCAACGGCCTCGGCCTCGGTCTGTC
Source organism: Bacteroidales bacterium UBA6408 (assembly GCA_002439805.1). Classification (GTDB taxonomy): domain Bacteria; phylum Bacteroidota; class Bacteroidia; order Bacteroidales; family UBA932; genus Cryptobacteroides. Next base: position 15,285 of record DJPQ01000014.1, on the reverse strand, counting down.
CGGCCGCAATCGTAAGCTCGGCCGGAGCAATCGTCACCGTATATTTGTTGTCCGCCGCCGGCGCAAGCTTCACCTTCACGTCCTTCGTTGTGGCCTTTGCCAGGGCAACGCGAATCTTCGCGGTCCTGTCACCGGCGAAGGTGTTGTCAGCATAGACATTGACCTCCGGTTTGAAAGAATAGCTGAGGGCGATATATACCACTGCGTCCTCCGGAGTCTCGGCACCCTTCACAGCCGCAATCTTGATTGCAGCCTGATATTCTCCGGACTCAAGTCCGAGCACGTCGGCCTCGACATTCACCTCGGCGGATGTCCTGCCCTTTTCAATCTTCACGCTCTTGGAGAAGTTGGCCGGGACCTCGTTCTTGCCGCTCTGAACCGGAGCCTTGGCAAGGGTCACGGTCACATCGGCCGAAGCCGCCTTGGAGAGTTCAAGCGTAAGCTTCGCGGTGTTGTCCTCAGCAAATGCCGCGTCAGCCTTAATGCTGACGGTAATCTTTTCGTCCGCAGGCTTTCCGTTGTCCTGAGGCGTCTTTTCACAGGAGACAAGCAGGCCGGCGGCAAGAGCCGCAGCGCTGATTGCAAACATGATTCTTTTCATAATAATTCAGATTTAAAGTTATTAGTTGTTAAATGATTTCTATCACCAGCCCGGATTCTGCTCCAGAGCGCGGTTCTTGTCGATTTCGGTCTGAGGAATCGGGAAGAGGTAGTGGCGGGTCGGGTCGAACACCCTCTTCTGGAACACCGGGTAGGTAATCTTGCCGTCGGCGTCAACCGCCACACGATGCACCGTCTTGTTATCGACAGTCTCCGCAATCATCCAGCGGCGCACGTCCCAGAACCTGTGGTTCTCAAACACCAGCTCCATCCTGCGCTCCTGACGGGCCTTCACGCGAAGCTGCTCCTGAGTTAGCCCCGACGGGAGTTCGACGGTACACTTGGCCCGGCGGCGGATGGTGTTGATGAGTTCCTTGGCACGCTCAAGGTTGGAAGCGCCGCCCATCTCGATGAGCGCCTCGGCATAGTTCAGATAGAGCTCGGATGTCCTCATGATGGCGAAACGGCGGTAGGTCCAGCTCGCGTTGGTCACGAGGTTGTGGTTCTCGTCGAGATATTTCCTCGTGAAATAGTTCGTGCGGATGATGGAGCCTATGTTGATGTTGTCCTTTCCGTTGGCTGAGATGTCAATCGGACGGCCCTGAAGCTGCGCCCCGTTGTAGAGAATGCAGCTGTAGAACCTGTCGTCGCGGCCATCCCACGGATGCTCGGGGTCATAGCCGGAGGTCTCGTCGATAATCTGCGTATTGTCCGCATTGTAGCCGGTCACAGGAATCTTTCCGGTCGCCTTCATCTCGAAGTCATCCACAATCTCCTGAAGCGGTCCATCGACATTGTAGGCATTGTAGCCCAGCGGCATCGCGTAGAAATCCCACCAGTAGCACTCGTAGTGCTCGGAGTTCTTCGTCCAGATGAACTCGCTTGAGATGGCGGCCTTGTTGAACATCTCCGTGTAGGTCGGGGCAAGGATGTAGCCCGCCTTCTCCGCCATGTTCAGCGCCTCGCGGTTCGCCTCGGCCGCATCCTCCCAGCGCGAAAGGTCATTGTCCCTGTTCCAATACTTGCTGGCCCAATAGAGCTTCACCTGCGCCTTCACCACAGCCGCAACGACAGAAGTAAAGCGGCCGAAATTGGCGTCATCATGCCTCTCCGGAAGGTGGAGCATAGCCTCGTCCATGTCCGAGAGAACCTGATTCACGGTCTCCTCCGCGCTTGCCCGCTTGATTCCCTTGAGGGACTCGATGTTGCCCGGGTCAAGAACAGAATTTATAATCGGCACTCCTCCCCACTGCTTGAAAAGCAGAAAATAGTAGTAGCCACGAAGTCCGTAGGCCTCGCCGAGCAGCCTTTCCTTCCGGTTGCTCGCCCCGCCGGCCGACATATCCTCAGGAATGAGGTCATAGTTCTCGATGAACATATTGCAGCGCCGGATGCAGCCGTAGAAGTCGCTCCAGTTACGGGCCATGGGCATCTGGGTCGGATTCCAGCTGCCGAGGTTGATGTCAAAGGGTGAGGCCGGATAGCCCGAGGCCTGCTGGAATCCGATTTCGTCGGTAGCACCGCCGAGCTTATAGCGTCCAGAAAGGTCTTCCGTGTTGCACTGGAAGTCCGGAAGGTAGGCATAGGCATTGTCCAGATAGCGCTCCGCCGTCTCAATCTTGGAGAACAGTTCCTCCTTGGTCATGTTGTCTCCCGGAGCACGCTCAAGGAAATCGCCGCAGGAAACGGCAAGAGAGGCAGCGGCAATGACGGCAAAAATATAGTATATTCTTTTCATCTCAATCATAATTTACTGTAATTCAAAGCGAAGCCCCATATTGAACACCCTCTGGAGAGGGTAAGGCAGAGTTCCCGAACCGGCGGACTCAGGATCGCGGTCCTTGAGCCACATCTTGTCCCACACCGCCACGTTCTGCGCGTTCACATAGATGCGAGCCGCAGTGACATGAATCTTCTTCATCCACGCGGTCGGGAAGGTGTAGCCGAGCTCGATGTTCCTGAGCTTGAGGTAGTCGGTCTTCATGAGGTTCTGGTCTGAAACCACATTGTTGTTCGCGGTGGTGTGAGCGACAGGAAACAGCGCGTCCTTGTTCTCCTTGGTCCACCTGCGCAGATTGATGACGCTGGAAGGATAGGACCACAGGCGGGCCGTTCCTCCCATAGCGCCGCTGAACAGCATGCTGAAGTCGAAGCCGTGAAGATTGAAGCCGAGCGAGAGGCCACCGGTGAGAGTGGGCACGGAGAAGCACTTTATGGGCACGCGGTCGGACGGGTCAATCACATTGTCTCCGTTGGTGTCCTGATACTTGATGTCTCCCGGAATCACCGGTCCGAACTTCTGCGCCGGGCTGTTGTCGATGTCCTCCTGGCTCTCGAAGAAGCCTATGGACTTGTAGCCTAGGGCATAGCCGATTTCATAGCCGCGAAGATCCTGATAGTCGTAGGCCGGAGCAGGCTGGTCGTTTTCGAGCACCTTATTCTTCGCCCAGGTCATCTGAAGGTTGGAGAAAATCGAGAAGTCCTTGGAGAACGACTTGAAGAAGCGGATTTCACCCTCCACTCCCTGATTCACGACCTTTCCGGAGTTACGCGGGGCGATGTTGGTGATGCCGACATAGTCAGGAACGCTTCCGGCCGCGGTGAGGATGTTGTCGCGCCTCTCGTGGAAATAATCGACGGTGAGGTTGAGGACATTGCCCTCGAAGAGAGACAGGTCGAATCCGGCGTTGGTCTTGTAGGCCTTCTCCCAAGTGACATAGGCGTTGCCGACGCGGGTCTCGTTGTGTCCGCCGGCAGCCGAAGTTCCGCCGTTTGTCGTTCCGAAGTAATATCCGTTCGGGAATATGCTGCCGAGAGCGCCGCCCGGGCCGAACTCGCTGATGTAGAGGAAGCGGTTGCCGCCAATCTGGTCATTTCCGACAGTTCCGTAGGAGCCCCTTATCTTGAAAATCTTGAGCCAGTCGGGAGAATGAAGCCAAGGCTCGTCGCTGATGACCCAGCCGGCGGAGAAGGACGGGAACACGCCGTAGCGCCTGCCCTTGGGGAAGTTCTCGGAGCCGTTGTAGCCGAGGTTGAACTCGGCGAACCAGCGCTGAGCGAAGTTGTAGGCGGCGCGGGCGCTGAGTCCCTGATAGGCATACATGTACTCGGAACTGTAGAGGTTCTTGAGCGTGCGGTTGCCGAGCAGCTGTGCGTGAACCGAGTGGCGGCCGAAGTCGCGGTCATAGTTCAGGCGGAGGTCGTAGTAGGTGTAGCGCTCGACCGAAGAAAATGTGCTTGCCTGAAGACGGCCGTTGGTGGTGTAGTCTTGATAGACAGGCTCGCCGGTGACCGCGTCAGTTCCCCTGTACCAGAACTGCTCGAAGTCCTGCCTCCACACCCTCTGGAGGCTGTTGGTGTTCTCGAAGCTGAAATATGCCTGTGCGCTGAGACCTTCGGTGATGAAGTCAAAGTCATATTTCGCGGAAATCGTTCCGTACATCACGTTGCTGCCACGGTTGTAGTAGCCGCTGCGGGTGATGACCCCGTAAGGGTTGTTCTGGTAAGGAATCTCAAGCGCGGAACCCGCCGCGAGAGTGCCGTCAGGGTTATAGATTGACTGCGAGCCCGGGAGGCGGCTCGTGATGATGTTGAACACATGAGTGAAGCTCTCGCTCGGCCCGACCCTCGTCTCAAGGCGGCCGGCCATGTCAATCCTTATGTTCAGCCTCTTTGTCGCCTGTACGTCGAGGTTGGAGCGGAAGTTCCATCTGTCGTACTTTGGCTTCACGCCGTAGTTGGCAGTGAACTCGTCCGTGTGGTTGAGCAGAGTTCCCTGATTCATGTAGCTTCCGGAAATGAAATAGTTGACCCGGTTGTTCTTTCCGAGCGAGCCGGATATGTTGATGTTGTACTGCTGCTGCCACGAATGGTTCTTCAGCACGACATCGAACCAGTCGGTATTAGGATACTGGTAGGGGTCGGAGCCGTTCTTTATGATTTCAAGCACCTCGTCGGTATAGCGCTCCGGCTGCCCGTCGTTGTAATCGATCGCACGGTTGTAGAGCGCCTGCTCGTAGGAACTCATGGTCTCGGGCAGACGGATAGGCTGCTGGAGGGCCTGCTGTATCGTGAAGGAAATCTTCGGAGCCTCGTTCCCGCCTCCTCGCCGTGTGCTCACGACTATGACACCGTTCGCGCCCTGGATTCCGTAGAGTGAAGATGAAGAGGCGTCCTTCAGAATGGTTATGGACTCTATCTCGTTAGGGTCGAGCATATCGAAGTCGGCCTTGTTTCTCGGCAGACCGTCAATCACCACGAGCGGAGCACTCGTTCCGTAGGTGCCGAGTCCCCTGACATAGAGCGAGGAGGCGTCGGCTCCCGGCTCTCCGGAGGACTGCACGGTGATGAGTCCCGGAAGCTTGCCGGCAAGAGCGTTGGAGATGTTCGCCACCGGGGACTGGACGAGTTCCTTGGTCTGGATGGTGGAGACGGCTCCGGTGATGGAACGCCTTGTCTGACGGTTGTTCATGCCGACCACCACGACCTCGTCAAGAAATTCGGAGGATTCCATGAGCCGGATGTCGTAGCGCTCCCGCTTATCGACGGTGAATGCGGCATCGCTGTAGCCGAGACATGACACCACCATCTTTGCTCCCTGCGGAGCAGTGAGCAAGAACTTTCCATCGACATCCGTGACCACTCCGTTTGAAGTGCCGGACTCTATGACCGACGCGCCGATTACCGGTTCGCCGTTCGCGTCCCTGATTACTCCCCTGACGAGCCTGTCGTCCTGAGACGAGGCGGTTTCCGAGGCGAGGACCGTCCTGTCCGTGCCGGACGAAACCGTGAGCGCCAGTTCAAAGAGGAATAAGGAGAAAACGCAGATGCTGAGCAGTTGAGTTTTTCTCATTGTTTCTGGGTTTAGTTATTAGTCTTTCACAAAAGTCAAAAAGCCTTCTTCAGAAGCCGGTTCCGAGAAAACTGACGCAAGTTATTTTCTATAATCCGACAAACAAAAAGACCTCAAAAGTTTATTTTCACTCGCATGGGCATTATCGGCAAATGCGTGTATATCAACAAAGTGCCGGAACATATCAAACAATTGATATTAAACAGATTTATTTATTCAAACGAAATCATCACACCCTTTTATTAAAATGATTTATTTTCGCGATTTCAAGCCCATTTGTTTGAAATTAAGGTTTCATAATTATAATTTTGTGAAAAACAACGCGACATGACTGAATGGAATGAAACGGAGCATGAAAACCCCGACAGGGCGGGAGAAATCAGACGAAAAATCCTGAAATGCCTCATAGAGAACGGCAGGCTCATGATTTCGGATTTGTCCGGACTCTGCGGCTACAGCGTGCCCACTGTGACCAAGTACATCAACGGGCTGATGGACGCCGGGCTGGTGGTGGCCGCCGGGAAAAGAAGTCTGACGAGGGGAAAGAAGCCCACGGTCTATATGACGCGGGAGGATGCGAAATACTTCATAGGAGTAGATATACAGCGGCACTCGCTGATGATATGCGCGATGGATCTTTCGGGCAATGTAATCGCGGAGACAAGTCTCCCCGATATGGTCTATAGCAATACCCCCCCCCTATTTGGAAAAGATGTGCGGAGCCGTGCTGCAATTCATTGACAGCCTGACGATTGAGAAATCAGAGATTGCATACACCTGCTTCAGCATAAGCGGCCGCATAGACTCGAAGGCCGGGGTGAGCCACAGCGCGTTCAACTTCGAGGGCGACGACACCCCTCTCGCGGAGACCCTCACGGAGAAAATAGGGCTGAGGTGTATCATCGAGAACAACACCCGCGCCATGACCTTCGGAGAGCTGTGCCTCTACAACCGCGAGAGATTCCGCAATTTCCTCTTCGTCAACATCAGCTGGGGACTCGGGCTCGGCATCGTGATTGACGGCAAGGTCTATGGAGGGAACAACGGCTACGCCGGGGAGTTCGGACACATGAATGTCTATAACAACGAAATCATCTGCCACTGCGGAAAGAAGGGCTGCCTCGAGACGGAGGTCTCCGGAATGGCGATGCAGCGGATGCTGGTAGAAAGAATCCGCAAGGGCGAGGCGACTATCCTGAAGGGAATGATAAGCAACGGCGCGGAGCCAACGCCGGCGGACATCCTCGGCGCAATCAACCGCGAGGACCCGCTCTGCATCGACCTCATCGAGAACATGGGCATGGAACTCGGCAAGCAGCTGGCGAATCTCATCAACCTCTTCAACCCCGAGGCTGTGATTCTCAGCGGCAGCTTCAGCCGCGACAGCATCTACTTCACCGAGGCCATCAAGTCCAGCATCCGCAAGTTCTCGCTCAAGCTCATGTACAAGAATGTCCGGATTCTCCAGTCGGAGAACCCGGACAGGATAGGCGTTCTCGGAGCCTGCCTCCTCGGCCGCCACCGCTTCGCCGACGAGGTTTAGGGGAGGGACGGTCGGGTGCGTCGTACGGCTATTTTTGGAGACGGAAATACGGGATTCGGTCAAGAGGCACGTCAATTTCTGCCTTGAGAGTGCCGTCGGAAACATAGACGCTGCCGTCGTCGGCCGTCCAGCGACCACGAGGGAAGACGACCTCGCGGACGAAGCCGGGAGTGAGAACAGGAGCTACCATAATCCCGCCCCCGAGCATGAACTGGTCATGCACGGCGGCATACCCCTGATGAGGGAACTCATATTCAAGCGGACGCATTATCGGCTCGCCGGTCTCAGCCGCCCTGCCGGCAAGGGCAAGAATTTCTGGCATCAGGGACTCCCGCGTCGCCACAGCCTTGAGAACTGCGGCATAGTGCTCCCCGTCGAGAACCCGCCACGGGGCAAGGGAGAACTGCATCATGGTCATGAGGGCATGGCACTGGGCCGAGCGCACAATCAGGTCACGGTCTATATCGCCGGAAAGGAAAGTGGAGAAGCTGCCTCCGCCAACCATGTCGGGACAGGAGAAGGAATAGCCTAGGATGTTTTCCGCAAGCATTTCGGGCACAAGCTTCTGAAGGTCATCCCAAGAGTGCGCCTTGTCATGCAGACGCTGAACGAGAGGCCTCCCCGCCATCTGCCAGCACGCGCGGTACTCGTTGTACGGATACGAGAGACCGATTTCTGCGAAGAGACGGCACTGCTCGTTCCCGTTAATCCCGCCCTTGCTGAATGCGTCAGCCGGGTAGAAGTTGTAGTCGCCGGCGTCGAACTTGAAGCCGTCTATGCCGTAGGTCTCAGTGAGATAGTCAAGCCTCCCCCGGAACCATTCCACGCTCCTTTCATTGGAGAAATCCAGCACCGCAGAGGTCCCGTTCCACCAACGCACCGGATAGGGCAGCGACGCCTCCTCCCATGAACGCGAGCCGTCCTCCCCGGAGAGGAGGAATCCCTTGAACGAGTTTATCTCACTGCATATCAGGTACTGGTCCATGCTCACGAAAGGACATATCCACAGCATGACCTTGAAACCCATTTCATGAAGGCTCTCCACCATTGCCTTCGGGTCGGGAAACCTCCGGGGATTGAAGTCCCATTTGCCGTAGTCCTCCTGCCAGGTGTCGTCAATCATTATGATTCCTGCCGGAAGCCCATTCTCCAGTATTCCGCGGGCGTAGTCGAGCACGCCCTGCTGGTTCTGGTCATACATCAGCTCAATCCACGTGTTGTACTGGGGGCTGGTGAAGAACTCCGCCGGAGGCATCTTTCCGTCGGCGGGAAAGAAATTCTCCGAGGCAAAACGGCAGGCGTCTGCAAGACTCCCGCCCGCAATCCCGGTCTTTATCCCCGACCGGGCGGAACTTATCCTCAGCTTACCCTCCGACACCATAAAAGTAAACGGCCCGTCGCTCCAGACATAGCGCCCGCAGTCCGTGACGAGCAGACCCTGCCCCTGATTTTCCCTGTTGGTCGTGAGCGAGCGGCTGAAACCGGATTCATAAGGCATCAGGGAACCGTCCTTCACAAGACCTCCCCATATATGTTCCCCGTCCTCAAGCCTGATGCACATACTCTCTTCCCCTCCGCTCCCGGAACATCCGGACAGCAGGGCCACACACGCCGCGACGGCTGCGGCACAGACGGCACGAAACGCCGCCGCAGGACAAAATGACATCATTATTCTCTTCATCATAAATTCACTCCGTTCTATTATTGTGTATATTATTGCGCGATGAATTCATATATAAGATTGTACCCTGTATCTTCATCCCAGACATCCCTGTTGGCCAGTCTTATGCTGTAGCGAGGGTCGTCATGGAGACTGTCCCGGCCGTCGGGGAGATTCAGGAACAGGGAATACTCCGCGCCGCTCCTGAGTCCCGAAGGCAAGGAGAAACCGGCCCTGACTTTGGTTGTGCTTCCGCCTTTCCAGTGTCTCGGGTCAATTTCAGTGCGGAACACGGTCTTTTCTCCCGTGGACTTCTCCACAAGCACGAACTCCATCCCGCGAGGATTGACCGGAGACGCAAAGCCGTCATTGCGCACGGTCAGGACCACATTCATGTCCGAACCGGCCTTGAGGGAGGAATCAAAGGCGGCACGTTCAAGGACAAGACGATAGCCGAGCCGCCTGGAAATGTCGTCAAGGCATCCGTTCTTCTGCCAGAGTGCGAAGGTGCCGCTGTGGTAGCCTCTGTTCTGATAAGTCCAATGATAGGCCTCCAGAGCCTTGTAGGCCGGAACACAGTCGCAGAACATCGCGCTTCCGGAACAGGTCTCCCCGCCCATGAGCGTGTAGTTCGTCTCGGCCGCCCACAGCTCGCGGTCAGCCGCGCTCGTGTAGGTTCCGACATCCGTTCCGTCGGAGATGAAGCAGTCATTGTGTCCTCCGACGCGCGCGATGTCCGACGCCGTGAACGCAGTTTCTGCCGTGATGGAGTCCTTGAGCGCCGTGCCGAAGATGGCAGTCTTATAGCCCGGAGTGCGCAGAGCAACCTGCCTGTCAGCCGGCATCGCGTCGAGAAGAGCCCGGAGAAGCCTCCGGCGCGGTTCGAACTGCTCCGAGGTCTTGGGATTGAAATTGAAATGGCTCGTGTAGTACCATTCACCCCAGGAGCCGACGAAGCCGGCCTGCAGGACGAGGATTATGTCACCGTATTCCGCGAAAACCGGCTTGAGCTGCGCGACATGACGGAGCACGATGTCAACTTCCGGGTCATAAGGCTCATATCCCTTTCCGTAGTTGTTCTTGTAGGCAAAGCGGAGCACCGTCTTGAACCCGGCGTCCCTGTGTGCCTGAAGGCACTGCCGAATGACCTGAAGAGCGGCGTCGCTGATGTCGCCTTCCATAAAGTCGGTAAGATAGAAGAGCGTAAGTGTCAGGGTTCTCTTGGAAACGCGGCTTACCTGCAGAGCCTCGGAAGTGAGCGTAGAAGGAATCTTCCCGTTCTCGAACTTAACGGAATACTGGGTGTAGAACCCGCGTTCCGGATTGCAGAAATCCTCGGAACTCGACTTGTATTTCACAATCTCGCCACGTTCCTCCCCTTCTCCGGAAATCTTCGTGCACGAGAGCATAGCCGGCGGCAAGACGGCGGCAAGAATAATCAGTATGTATATATTCCTCTTCATAAAAATTAAAAATACGTTTTCTCTATATGAGCGTCGCTTCCGACCAGAATCCGCGACGGAATCATCGTGAGGTCGAACACCTCTCCGCTCTCAATCTCGCGCCCGGGACACCATGAGGCAATCCAGCCTTGCGGCAAAGCGTCTCTTAGACCGTCAAGCACATCCGGCGTCGCATTGACAAAGACGGCAACCCGCGTCAGATTCTCTTCGGGACAGTCCCTGTCGCTTCTCTCGAGAAGTGCGGTGCAGTAGGAGCAGCCTGCGTCGAGCAGGCAGACCAGCACCCTTTCCGGCGCGAAATCCGCTATGCGGAAATCCGCTCCGTCCGCCGTTTTCAGACAGACATCCGGCGCCGGAGCCCCTACGGAAGCATTGCCAACCACTGAAAGGCTCTGTCGGAATCCCTCCATCAGATAGGGGTCTATGACATTGTCCGAGACTATCTTCTTCAGGGCGGAGGCATAAAGACCGTCGTCACGGCAGGGAGAATCCACCGCATGAAGCCAACCCTCGAGCCATCCTGCCCAGATGGTGTAGGCAACACTCCGGCGCGATGCGGAATCAAGGAAGGCAAGCAGAGACTTTTCGGCCGCTTCCGGCCGAACCCGCTCAAGCAGCCGTATGTAGTCTCCGAAACGGTCCTCCGCAGAGCCGATGTCATCGAAGCCGTCCAGAGAACCGAAGTCATGACCGTTCCAGAAGGTTTCAAGACGGCGTTCCGGCCCGACGCAAGAGAGGCAGAGCATCGTCAGCATGACGGCCGCCACAGAAAAGAAGGAAGTCAGTTTTCGACGGGTCATGGCGAATCAGAAAGTGCAGACGAGGTTATAGCCGGAGGCCTCTTCCCACACGCCGTCATTGGCAAGGCGGATTGAATATGCCGGGTTGTCGTGAAGGCTCTTTTCCGGATCCGGGAGGTTGAGATAGAGCCGGCTTCCATTCCCGAACGAATCCGGAAGCCTCATTTCAGTCTCCACCACGGAGGTGGTGTTCTCGAACCAGAAGCGAGGGTCGGCATCCGCGACAGGATGAACCGTCTTTGTCCCGTCCGAGTCAACAATCACAATCTCCACTGCGCGGGGATTCATCGGGGCGGCATAGCCGCTGTTCCTTATCTTCAGAACTATCTTCATGTTCTCCCCGGGCATCGGATTCTTTGACAGCATCGCCGTCTCAAGCGAAAGCCTGTAGCCCATTCTACGGGAGATTTCGCTGAAGCATCCCTGACTTCGCCAGCGGCTGATTACGCTCGTGTGGTAGTTCAGGTTAAGGTATGTCATGTGATGCTCCTCACATTTGGGCAGAGTAAGGCTGCATTCGCAGTAAGGAGTGAGGGCACAGGTCTCGCCGCCCCAGATTGTGTAGCGCGACTCCGCATAGACATACTTTCGCTCGACATTGTTCGCGTAAGTGCCGACGTCATTGGCGCTTGAGACGAAGCAGTCGTTGTGGTGCCCGGTACGCGAGATGTCGGAGCCGTCGTGAGCCGTCGCGACGGTAATCGAATCCGCAGCCGTGATTCCGTAAATGGCGGTCTTGGCTGCCGGGTAGCGGACCAGAATCTGGCGGGTTTCCGGCATTGTGCGAAGGAGCTTTTTCAGAAGCTGACGGCGCGGTTCGTAATCCGCCTCCGTCTTGGGCTGATAGACATAGTTGTCCGTATAGTACCATTCCCCGAACGTCCCCACGAAACCCGCCTCAAGGCAGAAAATCACGTCGCTGTTTGCCCTCAGAATCGGAGCGAGCTGGTCTATATGCCCGTTCACGACCTCCGGAGAGGCATCCCAAGGATGGTCGAACTCCGTGTAGTTCCGCTTGTAGGCAAAGCGCAGGACGCACTTGAAGCCGTTCTCACGGATTCTCCCCATGTTGGTATCCACGAGGGAAAGAAAACTGTCGGAGATGGGGCCGCCGATGAAGTCCGGCATATAGTAAATCGTGTATATGAGCCGCTGCCCGAGCAGTCTGGAACTTTCAAACACGCTGTTAGACAACGGTGTCATGGAGCCGTTGCTGAAAATCTCGATGTGCGAGAGAAAGCCGCGCTCCGGGTTGGGGATGTCGCCTTTGGACATCTCCTTGAAGCTGAGGCTGCGAAGCGAGGCCCATTCCGCATCCTGGTCATCAGACGGGGCGGCGGCGCACGAGGCAAGCATTAAGGCGGCAAGTACAGCCGCCCTGAAAAGAATATTCATATTGCGTGAATGTCCGGTATCTATGTTATCTTGCATGGCGGTAGCCGGCAATTTTCTGCCAGCGGCCTCTGGTGAAGTCCGGCACGCGGACAGGCTTGCTGCCGTTCTCTATTGAAGCCGCAGTCAGTTCGCCGATGCAGGACCACTCGGCGGCGTCATAGACATCCATATCAAGCGGCTTTCCGTTCCTCAGACACCACACGAGCCTGTAGTCCATTATGAAATCCATTCCTCCGTGTCCGCCCACCTTCTTCGCCGTTTCCTCGACATCCTTGACTATCGGGGACTTGTATTCCTCCATAAGGCTGTCGAACACATCCTGCGGAACAAAGCTGTGGGCATTCAGATTGTCGTATGAGGCTCCGGACAGGCTTCCCTCTTCAAAGGCAAGTCCGGGGTAAGGATACTTTTCCGCATAGCCCTTTGTCCCTACAATCTGATACATCCTGTCATACGGACGCGGGGTATAGACATTGTGCTGCAGGAGTATCGTCTTGCCGTTCGCCGTCCTTATCATAGTGGTGGTCTGGTCACCGTTGGCGAAAGTGTCCGAGCCCATCTTCTCCGCTGCGGTCCGCAAACCCACCACAGACTTGGTGTCCATGGATACGAGGTAGTCCATCTTGTCGCCTCGATGAATGTCAAGCACCTGACAGTCAGGCCCGAGCCCATGGGTTGCATATACATCGCCCGCGTGCGCCTGATCGAATTCAAGTCGCCAGTTGTCATGATACTCGTCCCAATATTCGGCGAGATTATGGATATATGAGCCCTCCGCATGAATGACCTCGCCGAAAAGCCCTTGCTGAGCCATGTTCAGAGCCGTGATTTCAAAGAAATCATAGACGCAGTTCTCAAGCATCATGCAGTGCATCCTCGTCCGTTCCGACGTGTCCACCAGCCGCCAGCAGTCCGCCACGGAGGTCGCCGCCGGCACTTCCACCGCGACGTGCTTGCCGTGCTCCATGGCATAGACAGCCATATCGACATGAGTCTGCCAGTCGGTGACTATATAGACGAGATTTATGTCGTCCCTTTCACAGAGTCGCTTCCATGCATCCTCTCCCGAATATGACTGAGCCGCAGGGAATCCCCTCTCGGACAGAATCTCCTGCGTCTTGTCAACCCTTTCAGGCTCAAGGTCGCAGAGGGCGACAATCCTGACCCCGTCTATGTAGGTGAACCGGCGGACGGCATCCGGTCCCCTCATTCCGAGACCGATGAATCCCACCCTGACCGTATCCAGAGGCTCTGCGGCATATCCGAGCATATCGGTCTGCCCGGCAGCCGGAGCAGGCTCGTCAAACACGATCACGCCATCGACCTCCCTGTAGTTTTCGGCGGGTCCGCAGCATCCGGCAAGAAATATCATAGCCGACGCAATGAAAAAGATAAGTGACTTGTTCTTCATGACAACTACTTGATTACTGAATAAAGAAAGACGGCGCGGGCATCACGGCCATTCCGGACAGCCCGCACCGCCTCAAAGGCAAAAACACTATTTATCTATCGTAACGACAATCTTCTTGGCAAGGCCGTTAGGGTTGTTCTGCTCGTCCATCGGAGCATTAGGAAGCACGCCGACGCTCGTCCAGTCAGCCTGAATGTCGAAGCCCATTGTGAAAGTGTCCGCGAAAGTCACACCCGGAATCATCTCGCGGGTCACCTGAATCTCGTACTTTCCGTCCTTGCCGGCTCCGGTCGCGATGCCGGAACCGTTTGTAAGAACAGCTCCCCAGTAGTCGCTATCGTTATGTTCCGTGCTCGGGTCTGACCAGATCCAGCCGGTGCCGCCTACTTCTCCCCACCACTTGAAGAGAGCCGGGTCGAAGGAGACATACTCATTTTCCGAGATGATGGCATTCTCGAGAACGATGTCGGTGTCGGCGTCAAGGAATTCGTCGCCATAGCCGCCGGTGGCAGCGCTGTTGTCACAGTTGAAATAGAGGTGCACAGGAACATATGACTTGTTGAGCTGAGCCTCGTCGAACTCAAGATAGACATTCACATACGCCTCGTCGGCATAGACCTTCACCTTCTTGAGCGCGGTGTACTTGGTCCCCTCCGCGCACTCGGCCACAGACACCTTGGCGGCGTCAAGAGCGTCCCAGTCGGCGAAGTCGCCGTCAATCTTAATCTTGCTCACGAACGTAGGCTCATCGTCATCGTCGTCGTGATGCTTTTTCGAATCGTCCTTCTGGCAAGCGTTGAAACTTACCATCACCGCAGCCGCCATGGCCGCGAACATCATGATTTTCTTCATAATTGTTTGTGTTTTTAAGAAATGTGAGAAAAATAAGTTGCTTAAGTTACTTGTTGTTTGCAATCCCGCTCACGGACACCTCATCGTAAGGAATGCAATAAGGATAGTCCTTGTCGAGCCGTTCGGGAGCGAGGATTTCCCAGTCCTGAACCCCGGCATAGCGGCGGTCGATGCTCTTCCCGTTCCTGTAGAGGTCGAAGGCGCGGAATCCCTCGAAGCAGAGTTCAAGACGGCGCTCGTCCAGCACTACATCCAGTACATCCTCATATCCCCTCGCCGCCATGTTCGAGGCCTTCATCTCGGCCTCTCCCGTGAGTCCGGCCCTGTTCCTTATGACATTCACGTCATTGAGGGCGGCATCAACGTTTCCCTTGTGCGCATAGGCCTCCGCACGGTTCAGAATGACCTCGGCCCAGCGAATCATCACCGGCGATGACAGCATCGGGTCACCGTCCTGCCAGGAAAATTTCGACATCAGATACTTAGGATAGGTCTGACGCACGCCTGCACCGGCGGACACGTTCGGACGAAGATAGACCCGCGTGCCTCCGGTGAAGCCGTCGTTGTCCTTGTCGTCTGTCGTATAGCCGGTTATGTAGTTCACCGTGCCGTCGTCAACCGTCTTGCGGAGGATGTCGTAGTTCTTTCCATCGTAAGTGACCGAATATCCGGTATTCTCAGCCGTCTCCTTCGAGGCGTCCTTCACCAG
>DJPQ01000093.1 GCA_002439805.1 Bacteroidales bacterium UBA6408 | reverse complement strand
GAGCATATTTTTCGTAACTTTGAAATCTTTACGCACCGATTCGCACTCTTCGGAATGCGGAGGTTCGGATTTCACGGGTATAATAGAGGATTTCATGGGTATATATAAAATAGGTATGGATATGAAAAGAATCTTTTTGACATTGGCCGCGGCGGCGCTCGGACTGTCGGCGGCGGCACAGACATCCGCGACGGGAGGGCTCACGGCCGAGAATCTCGCGGAAATCGCGAAGGGCTATCAAGGAACGCCTTCGGACAAGGCACTGAGGAATGCACTGGCGGGGACTTCGATTGCTACGCTTGCAGTCAACAGCGAAAACGCGGCGATGATTGACACGCATTTTTCGGACAGGGTGAAGACCAAGGGAATCACGGACCAGAAGTCTTCGGGGCGATGCTGGCTGTTCACCGGACTTAATGTCTTGAGGGCAAGAATGATAGAGGAATACGACCTGCCGGAGTTCCAGTTTTCGCAGAACTATGTCTTTTTCTACGACCAGCTGGAGAAGGCGAACCTGTTTCTTCAGGGCATAATCGACACACGGGCGCTCCCGGACGACGACCGTCAGGTCGATTGGCTGTTCAGCAACCCTCTGAGCGACGGAGGACAGTTCACCGGGGTGTCCGACCTGCTCACGAAATATGGGGTCGTGCCTGCCGAGGCGATGCCGGAGACATTCAGCAGCAACAACACCTCGCAGATGGCGATGCTCCTGAAGCTCAAGCTCCGCGAGGACGGGCTTCGTCTGCGGCAGGCATACGCGGCGGCCGCACCGAAAGGCAAGAAGGCGGAGGCTGCGGCCGTGAGGAGTCTGGAGGGGCAGAAAGTGGAGATGCTCAAGGATGTCTATCGCATACTCGCGCTCTGTCTCGGAGAGCCGCCGACAGAGTTTGAATGGACCCGCTGCAACAGCAAGGGCGAGATTGTGAGCGTGGAGAAGTTCACCCCGAAATCATTTTATGACAGGTACATAAGCGAAGACCTTGAGAACGGCTACATCATGGTGATGAACGACCCTTGTCGCGAGTACGGAAAGGTCTATGAGATTGACTATGACCGTCATGTCTATGACGGGAAGAACTGGCTCTATGTGAATCTCCCGATTGAGCGCATCAAGGAGATGGCAATCGCGAGCATCCGTGACAACCGGGCGATGTACTTTTCCTGCGACGTGGGCAAGTTCTTCAGCCGGAGCAAGGGAACGCTCGACCTCGCGAACTTCGACTACGAGTCCCTCACCGGCGTGAAGTTCGGGATGAACAAGCGCGAGCGGGTGCAGACCCACGCCAGCGGCTCGTCCCACGCGATGACGCTGATTGCGGTCGATGTCGATTCCGAGACGGGAGCCGCAAAGAAATGGATGGTCGAGAACAGCTGGGGCGAGTCCGCCGGCTACAAGGGCTGCCTCATCATGACCGACGAGTGGTTCAACGAGTATATGTTCCGCCTTGTCGTAGCGAAGAAATATGTTCCGCAGGATGTGCTTGAGATGATGAAGCAGACGCCGGAAAAGCTCCCATCGTGGGATCCTATGTTCTAGACTCCGCCCGTCCCCCGAAGGGAAAATCGTGCTCCGGGCACACCATACAACTCAACGCTTCGCTGGTCTTCGCACGGCGCTCAGGGGTCTTGCCATTACAAAACAAAGACTATGACCATAAAACAAACAGGTTGACCTGAATTCAATTCAAGTCAACCTGCTAAAAAACACCTGAAACAAGGGGATGCATAAAAGGATGGGATGCAAGGCGGATGTCGCGGATGAATACCGCAGCAACCTTATGGTTGTGAGGATTTCATCAAGACATCCAACGCAGCAGACCGCCTTTTAGGCGCCCCGTAAATTATTCAGCCTTGCCGTTAGAACCAAGCACGTCCACGATCTTGTGCTCATAGAGCTTCTTCATCTCGTCGCGTGCAGGTCCGAGGTACTTGCGCGGGTCGAACTCGCCCGGTTTCTCGGCGAAGACCTTGCGGATTGCAGCGGTCATCGCAAGACGGGAGTCGGAGTCGATGTTGATCTTGCAGACTGCGCTCTTCGCAGCCTCGCGGAGCTGCTCCTCAGGAATACCGACAGCGTCAGGAAGCTTGCCGCCGTATTTGTTGATGGTGTCAACATACTCCTGCGGAACTGAAGATGAGCCGTGGAGAACGATAGGGAAACCAGGAAGTTTCTTCTCAATCTCATGGAGGACGTCGAATGCGAGAGGCGGCGGAACGAGACGGCCTGTCTTAGGGTCACGGGTGCACTGTTCAGGCTTGAACTTGTATGCGCCGTGTGAAGTTCCGATTGAGATTGCGAGAGAGTCGCAGCCGGTGCGGGTAGCGAAGTCGATGACCTCCTCAGGCTTGGTGTAGTGAGACTCCTCTGCGGAAACCTCATCCTCAACGCCGGCGAGGACTCCAAGCTCGGCCTCAACGGTCACGTCATACTTGTGAGCATACTCGACAACCTTCTTGGTGAGGGCGATGTTGTCCTCGTAAGGAAGTGCGGAACCGTCAATCATCACTGAAGAGAAGCCCATATCGACGCAGCTCTTGCAGAGTTCGAACGAATCGCCGTGGTCGAGGTGGAGGACAATCTGCGGATGCTCCCAGCCGAGTTCCTTGGCGTACTGAACGGCGCCCTCCGCCATGTAGCGGAGAAGGGTCTGGTTGGCGTAGTTGCGCGCACCCTTTGAAACCTGAAGAATCACAGGTGACTTTGTCTCGGCAGCGGCCTGGATGATGGCCTGAAGCTGCTCCATGTTGTTGAAGTTGAATGCAGGGATTGCATATCCTCCCTTGATGGCCTTCGCGAACATCTCACGGGTGTTCACAAGACCGAGTTCCTTGTAAGATACCATAATTATAAAATTATATAAAAATATATTCTTCCGTATCCGTCGCCTTCCCCGGGAATATTCCATACCCGCCTAAAAGGCCATAAAAATCTCGGCAAAAATAGTTAATTTTGCCGAACAATAAAATATGGAATACAAAAACCATACGAGAATATAAGGATATGCCATATTGGCAGTCATAGGGTATATGATAAATTCAGACAGCCGCAATCGGTTTCAATGGGATAAAGAAAGGGATATAATTAAAGAAAAAGGGATATAAATATATGGACAACCGTAAAGTAGTGATTTTTTCAGCCCCGTCGGGTTCGGGCAAGAGCACGATAGTCAATCATATCCTCAAACTCCATCCGGAACTCGAGTTTTCGGTTTCGGCGGCCTCACGCGCCCCGAGAGGCGAGGAAAAGAACGGCGTGGCCTACTGGTTCATCAGCGCGGACGAGTTCAGAAGGAGGATAGCCGACGGCGAGTTTGTCGAGTATGAGGAGGTCTATCCCGGCTCGTTCTACGGAACCCTCAAGTCCGAGGTGGAACGCATCTGGGACAAGGGGAACGCCATCATCTTCGACGTCGATGTCAAGGGCGGGGTGAATCTGAAGAAATATTTCGGAGACCGCGCATTGTCGGTGTTCATTCAGGCGCCGTCGGTGGAGGTGCTCCGTCAGAGACTCGTCAGCCGCGCCACGGACTCCCCTGAGGCAATCGAGCGCCGCGTCGCCAAGGCAGCCGAGGAGATGACATACGCGGACAAGTTCGACCACATCATCGTGAACGATGACCTGCAGAAGGCCTATGCGGATGCGGAGAAGCTGGTGTCCGATTTCCTCGGCAAAGAAAAATAAGGACAGCGTCTGCTGCGTTACGCTCCTTGATAAAATCCTCACAACCATAAGGTTGCTGCGGTTTTATCTTCGTCGCAAGCCTTGCATCCGCAATCCCTATTTTACTTTGCCTCCAAGCTGTTTTTAGAAACATTAAGAAACAGCCCCAATATATACTCGAAAACACCCGACAAATCTGAATCTGTTTATTTTTATGTTCCTATTAGGAATGGGAACAAACACAAAGAGCAACTACTGATTAAATGGAAACTGCTGTTTATTCCGGGTCATTCAACCCGCTGCACATCGGCCATCTCGCGATTCTGAGACGGCTGGCGGAGCTGTATGACCGTGTGCTGCTGGTCGTCTCGCCGATAAATCCGCTGAAGGCCACGGCGACAGCGCTGGATGCGCAGGCACGGCTTGACGCCGCCCGGGCGGCGCTTGCCAGACACCCTGAGTTGAGCGGAGACATCCCGTCATGCGCAGAACAAGGCAAAGGGTGCAGACCCTTGCACGGCAGAGTCAGCGTCTCGGACATAGAGTTCCGCCTCCCGACGCCGAACTACACCATCGACACGCTCGACGCGCTGAAATCAGAAAATCC
>DJPQ01000048.1:8110-9024 GCA_002439805.1 Bacteroidales bacterium UBA6408 | reverse complement strand
CTCGCTGAAATGCTCACAACCAGAAGGTTGCTGCGCTTTCATCTTCGACCCGCGCCTTGCACTCCATCTTTTTTCTTCGACCTCATATCCAAGTGATTTTCAAACTATTGTTATGTTGAGTGATTCAACTGTCATTTCGAGCGAAGCGAGAAATCTCTGCGCGAGACAAACCGCACAAAGATTTCTCCGTTCGCTTCGCTCAGTCGAAATGACAAAGGGGAAAACCTCAGTCGAAATGACAAAAGTGGAGGCTCAGTCGAAATGGCAGAAGTGTAAGTTCAATCGAAATCATAATGTTATACATAAAACTAAAAACCAATTATGAAAAATAAATACACAACACCTCAGCTGCTTGTCAGCGAGATTCTTATTGAAACAGGCTTCGCCACCTCACAGGGGGGGGCAGGCTACAGCGACTCGGAAGGCACCGAGAAAATGACTCATGACGGGGCATATATGACACTTTAAACATCGGAAGCCATGAAAGTTGAATTTATGATATGCACCGCAGCCGCCATCGCGGCTCTCTCCGTCGTCTCCTGCACCAAGGACTTGCAGGAGAATGCTCCAGTATCCGGCAATGAATCCGGCAAAGTCACGCTGCTCATCCCCGCCGATGAGGTTACGAAGACCACTTTTGGCGACAAATACGAAGTGAAATGGGAGGACAACTCCGACAAAATCGGAGTCTTTATCTCGTCTTCTTCTGCATCCTCATCGACGAATGTTTCTGCATCGCTGAAAAGAGGCGAGGATGGTAAGGCATATTTCGAGGCCCGGGTCTCTGAATATTCCGCCGACGACAAGCTCTACGCATATTATCCTTATGCAGAAAATGCCGGCAAGGATGCCTCAAAGGTAACTCTCAAGATTCCTTACATCCAGACACAGACAGCCCCCGACAAGTTCAACGG
>DJPQ01000048.1:0-7972 GCA_002439805.1 Bacteroidales bacterium UBA6408 | reverse complement strand
CCGTCCGACGAAACCCTCAAATCCGTGCAGTTCGTTTCCGGCGACGGTTATCCGGCAACGGACAACAGCGCTTACGACCTTACATCAGTAACCAAGGATGGAGAAATGACGACAAAAGCCGGAACATACTACAAGAGCGTCACTGTCTCTCTCGAAGGAGACGGTTTCACGCCGGGACAGTCGTCCAAGGTCTATATGACCCTTGTCCATGGAAAATACACCGGCAACATCTACATCTCGACGGATAAGAACCTCTATCGCTACACCGGCAAGACTATCGAAGCCGACCGTGCCACTGTGAAAACTATCACGGCAGACCTTTCAAGCAGCAGAGCCGACAAGTCCAAGGAAATCAAGTCCGCTCTTGACTATGAGGTCTTCGCCATGGCGGCCAACGCCGGTGATTATTCCGCATGGGTTGATACGGAAAGCGACGAGGTCAAGCTCGGGTCGGACATTTCCACTCCAACCTATTTCACCCGAATCCAGAAAGACTGGACCGGCAAGTTCAACGGTCAGGGTCACAAAATCACACAGAATGCCAGTGTCGTTCCTCTGTTCACAGTCATCCGCGAAGGCGCATCAGTCTCCAATCTCGTGCTTGAGGGCAGCAAAAAATCAATGGCCGATGCCGGAACCTGGGGTTCTGCGGCAGTCGCTCAAGTAAACTATGGCACAATAGAGAATGTAAAGAACAACATCTCCATTGATTTTGATAATCTTGACAGTGGTTCTGCAATTGCCGGTATCGTAAAGTGCAACGCAGGTTTGCTTAAAGACTGCGAACAGAACGGAAATATCACCATAAATTGCAGAATATCAAATCATCGGGTTTTATATGTCGGTGGAATAGCCGGTTTCGCATCTGATACTGATTGGGCCTCTTCTTCAGAAAAGTCAGGTAATTTTGAGAACTGTACGAACAATGGCAAAATAACCGTGACAAAAAGTGCTACGGGAGCTTTCACTTTACAGAAATATGCTGTTGGTGGAATATGTGCAATTGTTCATAGGGGAGATGGTTCGTCTTATTCCACATTTAGTAATTGCCAAAACAATGGACAAATATCATGTGTGGATTTGGATGCAACCTCAACGCCTGTAAGTAATGGTGCCGGGATGGTCTTAGGCGGAATAATCGGACGCATATCAGATACATTCACAGAGAAAAATCTGGTCGCATTTAATGTGACTTCCGGATATTATGCGAAGATTACAGATTGTCACAATAACGAGGCTATTCTTGAACAGGGATCCTATAGCAATGCCGCAGACATAAGCAGTAACTCCGGCGCTCGAACTGGTTGCGTTGGCGGTATTGTCGGGTATGCCAATGGGTTGAAGGATAATCCAGTGGATATATTAGATTGCAGCAACTCCGGCACAATCAAGGGCGGTTATGTCAAGAACTGCGTGATGGGAGGTATTTGCGGACAGACGAACTATGTCAATATCAGAAATGCGGAAGTGACTGCAACTTTCTCAGATTCTGATACACAGGCGCACGCAGTTTCGACTGTCGGTGGTTTTGTCGGAATGTCTCTGAATACACTCCAGGTTTCGGGCAGTAAGGTTGACATTTCCGGAACGCTGACTCCTACCCCTGTCGGCATCGGTGTCCTGCAGGGCTATGTCAGGTCAGGCACGGCGAAATACGACAACATCCAAGTCAAAGCTGATTTGACCTACGGCGAAGGTGAAAAATTGCAGATATTGTCAGAAAATGACCTTTCAGAGAGTCTGTACTATAATGCAGGTAATGGAACGGCAACCGCAGATAATATAAATATTTTGAAATAAATAGACTTAATAAACTATGACAACCAAAAACATACTGCGAGCAATGGCAGCGGCGGCGATGGCCGCCGCGCTGCTGGGCTGCAACAAGAATGAACCGGAAAATCCGGACGGACCGGCCTCTAAGCCGCTTCCCGACGAAATCTCCCTGAACTTCGCTTCCCCTGCGGGAGTGGAGACGGTCGGGGTATTCATCGTCGGCGAAAAAGCCACGGACAATGTCCCGGCGAAACTCTCGGCCGAGACATCCCGCTATGAAACAATGGTGAACACCTTCGCCGAGGGCGACAAACTCTTTGCCTACGCGCCGTATTCTGCTGACGTGACGGCGCTCGACAATGTTGCATTCACAATCCCTGCGGAGCAGAGCGTTCCCAAGGCCGGTGAGCGCAATCCTGAGCTGTCCCTCTCGGTGGCCGGCCCGGAGACACTTCCAGCCCCGGCGGAAGTCGTGAGCCTTGAAAGTCCGGTGACATTCAGTGACATAACCCCATACGCGGAGTTCAGCATCAGCGACGCATCGGGCGCACACGCCTCCGAGACTGTCCAGAGCATCAGCTTCATTTCCAATGGAGCTGCTCTGACCGGGAATCTCGTCTATGACCTAACGGGTGAAGCCCCTGCCATAAAAAATGCGGCGGACGGCGGAAAGACAGTGACCGTGATTCCTGAAATCGTCAGCGAGGTGGGAACCGGCAAGACTGCCTACGTCGCGGTCATGGCTCCGGGCAGCTACACCGGCAAGACCGTTGTCGAGACCAGCGCGGCAAGATACACCTTCGACGAAATCTCCGTCGAAGCGAAGACGGGCGGAACGACAGCGGTTGTCGAACTTGACCTCGCTCAGGCAAACCTCAAGGAAATCATCTCCGAGATGGGTTGGAAGGCGTTTGCCACCGCTGTTGACAACGGCGACTACTCCGCGTGGAAGAATGAGGACGGGCAGGTGAAACTCGGAGCTGACATCGAGGTCACCACATATCTCCAGAGGGTCGGTGCCGTCGAGAACCCTCACGCCTGGGACGGTGTCTTCAACGGCCAGAACCATACAATAACCCAGCACGAAACAACTGTTCCGCTCTTCACAGTCATCGCGAAGGAAGGTGTTGTCGAGAACCTCGTGCTTGAAGGCGAACTCAAGAAGGCTGCCTACCCTTCCGGCCCGAGCACGGCAGCTGTTGCCCAGTACAACCGGGGAACAATCAGGAACATCACAAACGGCATAAAAATCAATCTTACGGATATTGACGAGGCCTACATGATTGGCGGAATGGTAATCATGAACGGCGGACTCATTGAGGACTGCGTCCAGAAGGGCGACATAAATGTTGCCTACAATGTCACGAAGTCTCAGATTATCACCTATATCGGAGGGATTGCCTGCTTCGCGGCGGACGCGGCCGAATATGCCAAGGATGAGTCCAAGATAAGCGTCGGCACATTCCGCAACTGCACTAACTCTGGCAACATCACCGTGAACAAGGCCGGAGTGGCAAAGGCATATCTCAACAAGTTTGCAGTCGGCGGCATATGCGCCATCGTTCAGAACGGAACGGCGGCGGCATATCCTCTGTTCGAGGGCTGCCGCAACGAGGGCAAGATTGCCAGGAAAGACGACTCCAACGGATCCAATATGTGTGCTGCAATCGGCGGAATCGTCGGCCGTGCCGCCAATTACTTCCAGCTCAAGGCAGGAGGCGCGTTCGACGTTGACAGCTATAATGTCCATCTTCAGATACGCGACTGCCACAATGCCGGAGACATCGAGTGCTCCGCATTCATCACGCATGGGTGGAGCGACGGTCAGGCCACGTCGTGTGCCCGTATGGGAGTCACGGGAGGCATCATCGGCTATGTGAACGGATTTGCCGACAGTCCGGCGCTCATTTCTTCCTGCACAAGCAAATGCACCATGAGAGGCGGTCATGAGAACCAGTCCGTGATTCTCGGCGGCATTGCCGGAATGACATCACGCGCAGCAATCGAAAACTGCTCGGCTGAGACAAAGTTCGAGGACAGCTCGCTTGAACTTGATGCCCTGAAGCTTGCGGCCGCAGGCGGAGTCATCGGTCATGTGCGTCACAACAGCACCGTCACAGGCGGTCAGTATTCTGCTGAAATAGCGATGCCGAAGACGGAGATTCCATACTGCGGAATGGCCGCCGGCGGCTGCTACACCAACGGCGCATCCTCGCAGACCCTGACCGTGACGGGCGCCAAGTTCTGCGGCAGCATCGCCCGCAAGGGACTTGAGACCCCTGTGACCGTGACTGCGGAGAACCTCGGCGACAATCTCGTCTCCTTCGGCGCCTGCAAGCAGACGGACGTAACATACTGGAGCAAATAAACACAAAGACCCGTTGTCATTTCGAGCGAAGCGAGAAATCTCTATACGGAAATAAAATCTGCAATATATTCCATATAATATGACATATTCCCCAACAATATTCCCCCTCCTACTTTCTTCCTCCCTCCTTTTCGGCTGCTGCGGAACCCCGGAGACCCCGGATGAAAGCAATGTCCGCATCTCGTGGGACAGGACGACCTTCACCGAGCACACGTCGGCACGTGTCGGCTCATGCAGCGAGGAGGTCGGAACCATAACCCCGTTCACCGAAGAGAACCTCTACTATCCGAGAATCAAACGCCTCTCGGACGGCTCCCTCCTGATGTCCTTCGAGAATGACCATTTCGGCTGGGACCTCTACGCCCGCAGGAGCGAGGACAACGGCCGCACATGGTCCGACGCGGTGATGCTCACCAAGACGCATCCGGCGACATCGACGGTCGGCGACGACTTCAAGACCTATGTGAATCCCGACTTCATCGAACTTCAGGACGGTCGCGTCATGCTCGCCTACCAGTGGCGCTACAAGCTGGGCTATAACGACCTGCCGAATACCAACATCAACTGCGGCATCGAAATCATGTTCTCAGACGATTTCGGACGCACATGGGGAAAGGCGCAGCCGGTCTATGTCGGCCGCTGCTGGGAGCCGGCGCTTCTCCAGCTTCCTTCGGGCGAGATTCAGATGTTCATCACCTCATCGCAGGAGCTAATCGACGGAATGTCCGCCCCTCAGGTGGTCATAATCCGCTCCCTTGACGGTGGGAAGACCTGGCAGGGCAAGGATGTCTGCGGCATCGACGACAACGAGACCATCTCGCGCACCCGCGACGACCGTTCCACCTACGACGGCATGGCGACCGGCGTATGCCTCGACGACAATGCCGGAATCGCCGTCCCTTACGAGGTCTGGCACGGCAAGTGGGTCGTGGATCAGTCGCCCTACATCGTCAAGACCGACATGGAGACTAACTGGCACGGCGACCACGCTGCCATCCGCGCCCACGGTGGTCCCGAATGGCCTGCCAAGAAGCAGATTAACAAGGACTTCTACGGCTATGGCCCTTACTCAACTAAACTCACAACGGGCGAGGTGCTTGTCCTGAGCAACGGCACCTACAAGGGCGAGCAGGGCATCTGGGTGTTCATCGGCGACAAGAACGCCGACAATTTCCGCAACGCGACCTCCCCGTTCGACGGCTACTGGGGCTCGATTGACTGCATCGGGGAAGACTCCGTGATTGCGACGGGCACCGTGAAGTTGCGCAAGGACGGCAAGGTTCGCGGGCTGGTTCGCTCCGAGATAGGTCGTCTCAACCGTTCCAAGAAACTCGCGAAGGGCGACCGCGAACTTCCGGGCATTGCATCGTTCGACCGTGAGAACAACGATTTCTGGTTTCTCGGACACAGTTTTCCGTCGTCCGTGTATGCGGATTTCGGATATGACGATGATAATTTCATATTATATTCATATCTTTACGACTCGGTTCTGACGGCGCTGACTACCGAAAATTCCGATGCCGTGGAGATCCTTCTCGCGAGGGACGGACAGCCGCAGCGGAAGGTCGTCGTGAACGGACATGGGGCATATAAGGTGTATGTAGATGACAACATCGCGTGGAAGCCTGTGTGTGAGGGT
The DNA here is from genome assembly GCA_002439805.1 of Bacteroidales bacterium UBA6408. Lineage (GTDB taxonomy): Bacteria > Bacteroidota > Bacteroidia > Bacteroidales > UBA932 > Cryptobacteroides. The sequence goes on along the minus strand of DJPQ01000048.1, from coordinate 2,189 downwards.
GTTACGAATGAGGTCGAGGTCGTGGGGACATTGAACGATGACGCTGACGAGGATTTGGGATATTCCGTGAGACTTCGTGTTCCTTGGGAATATCTGGGCGGAAAACCGTCCGGCGGAGAGAAACTGCGCTGCCATCTGCGTCACCACTACAAGGCGAAGACCTCCGAAAAGCCGGCGTGGAGCATCGAGGACGTCGAGGGCGAGAACACGGACTATCCGTCCGAATGGCTGAGCCTTACGCTCGAATGATGGATGTTTTGAAGATTCCACAGATGAACCCGAAAAGCGAAAAGAAATGAAACACAGAGATATGTCAATGATTCTGGCGGTAGCATTCGCCGCCCTGTCACTCTCGGCCTGCGAGCCGGCGAAGAACCCGTCTAATTCGGGAAACGGAGGTACGAATACCTCGGAGTCCAAGAAACTCGAACTGACTCCCTTTTCTGAACTGAATCAGGGGGCGGATGATCTGAACTCTCATGCTGCGGACTGGAAGAACTCCTCGCTCAAGCTGGACTACAGGACATTCGTAAACCTCGGCTCCGGCGTGACGACCACTCCCGAGCCTACCTACGGACGCATGATACGGCTTCAGGACGGAAGTTACATCCTCCTGTGTCAGGATCGTGCGGACAACTACGGAAACGGGAAGAATGTCTATTGGGCCACGAGCTCCGACATGAAGAATTGGACAGCGAAGGGCGTGCTGTTCAAGGCACGGACGGTGACCAACGGCCTCGGGAACGAGGACACGAGGATGTACACCAACGGAAACGGCTTCGTGAAGAAGAACGGTGACATACTTCTCTTTGCCTCCTACCGCAACGCCAAGTCCTACGGCAACTACAACTGCCGCTACGAGCATGGCATTGAGATGATCCGCAGCACCGACGGGGGAAAGACGTGGAGCCAGCCCTACGAAATCCACCATGGGCCGAACTGGGAGGCGATGATTCTCGAACTCGCCTCAGGCGAGCTCCAGTGCTTCTTCTCGGAGTCCAGACCGTGGATTTCAGGCAGCCATTCCGGCACCTCCATGGTGCGCTCGACCGACGGCGGCATCACATGGACTCCGTCCGTGAAGAACGCCGACCCGCATCGCATCATCCGCCACACATGGTACAGCAAGAAGCAGAACCTGTGGCTCTTCACGGACCAGATGCCGGCGCTCATCATACTCAACGGCAGCAACCAGTTCGCCGGCGCGTTCGAGTCGGCCTATGTCAATGACGACACGGGCAAGCATTTCAAGATTGCTTTCGCCTGGTCTCCTGAGGACGGCAAATGGGACTACATCACCGGCGACGAGGGTGACGGTAAAGGATTCGACGTCAAGTCCGCCAAGGTCGGCCCGGCCGAGCGCGCTCTTGACCTCTGGCGGGGAGTCGGGCCGGACCTCAAGCAGTTCCCTTCCGGCGAGACGGTCATCTCCTACACCGACACGCAGCCCTATCAGCTCATGCGGCTCGGCGACTCCGAGGCCCGCAGCTGGGGAGAGTCCTTCATCTCTCTTCCGGGCGTGAAGGGCAGCTGGGGCGCGATGTGCATGAAGAACAGCCATGAGGTCGTGGGGCTCATGCGGAACAGCGCCGACGCATCCGACGTGAAGATGGCGATGGCGAGCCTCTGCCTTAACCACAGCATCAAGGCCTCCTCGCATTCGGTCAAGGTCGATGGCGACAACGGCGACTGGCTCGTGACAGACGACGCTCTCTTTGTCGGGTCCAAGTGCCAGGCTCAGGCCACTCTCCGCTGCTCCGCCGACGCCGACAACATCTATTTCCTCGTCGAATGCCTTGACGAGAATGTCTCCAAGGACGACTATGTGCAGATTTTCCTCGCTCCGACTGACCAGACTGCCATCAACACCAAGTCTTACCGCGTGAAGGCCGGCCTTTCCGGGCTGCGCAATCAGGGAGGTTATGCCGGCGGCTGGCTTGAACAGGACAGGGGAGCTTCGGCGGCTGTCAGCTACGACGCGACTCTCTCGTCAAAGTCCGACACCGACAACGGCTGGCTTGCCGAGATTGCGGTGCCTCGCTCTGCGGTGAACGTCATCGACGGCAAGCTGAAGCTGAACTTCGCCCTCTTCGACGTCGAGGGCGGTGAGGACGCGGTGGTTTCGACGGGGGAGAAAAATCCGCAGACCTGGATTACGGTATCAGGGCTTTAAATCATCTTTTTGGTCT
>DJPQ01000060.1:11064-27286 GCA_002439805.1 Bacteroidales bacterium UBA6408 | reverse complement strand
ACCTCTTTGCCGGGTAATCGTCGCGCCTTTATATCCGGTGCCAAGCCGAATGCGGCTCAGAACGACTCCCGGCGGGTCATGCGGAAGTCACAGTGTACCTTCGTCAGATTCCTCTCCAGAATCATGTCCCCGATGAGCCGTCCCATCTGGATGAAGTCCGTCGAGACGGTGGTGAGCCCGTTGAGGATTATCTCGCTGATCGGGGACTCGTTGTAGGAGATTATCGCTATGTCCTTCCCGACCGCAAGCCCCTTCTTCTTTATGAGCCTTGCCAGCTCTATCAGCCCGAAGTCGTACTGCCCGCTCAGGAGCAGGTAGGCCTCGCCCTTGCGGACATTCTCGGGAATGACGACGTCCGAATAGGTGACACGGATGTCGTTGTCCCGGCAGAACCTTTCCACACCCGTCCGGATGGGCCGGGCATAGAGACTTGAGGGAAGTGTTATGACGTTGAGCCTGTTGTAGTTCCTGAACGTGTCGAGGCCGTCTCCGAGCCCCTGTATGATATCGTTCTCCCAGTCCTGATAGACCGCCCCGTAGTTTCCCTGTATGCTCCTTATCCAGTTGTCCGTCATGATGAGTTTCCTGTTCGGCACCCTTTTCAGCAGGGTTCGCACCTTTTCCTGGGTGACGGCGTCCAGCGGGAAGTGCGGCGCTATGACATAGAAATCGAAATTGTCGAGGTTCTCGTTGAGGAAATATTCCAGAATCTCGACGTTCTGCTCATGCAGGAGAATCGTGATTTCCGCGTGAGCGTCTAGCCTTTCGGTCATCGAGTCGAAGAGGAGCTGCTTGTAGGTGCTGAGCTTGTCGAATATCGCCAGAACCTTGAGCTTATGTGCCTCCCCGTCTTTCCTGACGAAGAATCCCTTGCCCTGATGCGGCTCCACGCATCCCTTGTTCCTCAGTATCGTATATGCCTTCTTTACCGTCTCTTTCGAGATTTCATGCTCCTCCGCCAGCTCGTTCATCGACGGCAGCATCTCCCCGTCCTCAAGCTCTCCCGCGTCAATCATCGAACTGATTTTCATCACAATCTGCCGATATACGGGCGTCAGCGAATTTTTGTCTATGACGATGGATTTTTTCATAAAAATCTGAAAATATGCTTGGATTTGTCAATAATATACTATCTTTGTACCACAGTACACCACAGTTGGGGTGTAGTCTGCTTGACTGTGGTATATGTCAAGTGGCTGCAAAGGTAAGAAATTTATGAAAAACCGCATATTTATAAAACACTGTCTGACAAAAATGAAAAAGACTGCATTGACTTTGCTCGCGCTTTCGTGTGCGGCTTTCGTGTCATCCGCGCAGAAACCTGTCGCGTCTTCCGTCACCTGGGACAACATCTGCGCCCATCCGGCTCCGCTGCCCCTCATCGGTCATCTGCAGGCCCGCAACTCCGACCTTTCGCAGACGTCGTGGTGGAGCGTCGGATGCGAGACTATGGACCGGGACTATGCTCATTTTGAAAAGTTCAAGCAATATGTGCCGCAGACAGGCGTGGGCTATGCCCGGCTTCAGAGCGGATGGGCAAAGACCGAACAGAAGAAGGGCAAATACGATTTTGAGTGGCTGGACGCTCATGTTGACGGGCTGATTGAACTCGGAGTTCATCCGTGGATGTGCCTGTGCTACGGCAACCCGGTCTATTCCGACCACGGCGCCGACCTCGACGCGAATCTTTTTCCCGACGGCCCGATTATGGACGCCTGGCTCAAGTATGTGAAGGCCGTGGTGAGGCGCTACAAGGGCAAGGTCACCATGTATGAGGTATGGAACGAGCCGGATCACAGGAAGGCTCTCGACTCCTACGACCTGTATGCCAATCTTTTCGTGCGCACGGCTGCGGCAATCAGGGAAATTGATTCTGACGTGAAGATATGTGCTCTTGCCTCGACGAGTCCTGACCGCAAGTACATAATGCAGGCAGTGAACGCCATTGCCGCGAGAGGAGGAGTGAAATATATGGACTACATCACCTATCACGCCTACTGGCCGATTCCGGAAAACACCGTATATTATGTTGAGAGACTGAAGGCCGAACTTGCGGAAGTCGCTCCCGGCACACGGCTGCTGCAGGGAGAGACCGGCTGTCCTGCTGTCTTAGAGTATGGTCATGCGCTGAACGGGTACGAGTGGGACGAATATCGTCAGGCAAAATGGGATCTGCGGAGCATGCTCACCCACTGGGGCATGGGTTGCCCTTATTCCGTGTTCACGATGACCGACCTGAACTACGGCTGGATGATTCAGTCCTTCGGGCTGATTCGCACCAACCTGCGCGGCGAGCCTGTCTATATGCGGCCTAAGTTCCATGCCGTGCGGAATGTCACGGGCCTGATTACCGGAGACATTAATCCTTCGGATGCCGTTGGCGTCGAGTCGCAGTGCAGTCGCCGAATCAAATGTGTCGGAATAGAAAAGGACGGCAAGGTTGTGGGCTGCGCACTGTGGTTCGGGGACAGGATTCCGGACAGCCGCCTTGAACGTGAGACCGTATCCTTGACAATCAATGGATTGGATGTGGTTAAGCGCAATCTCGTGTATGTGGATATGCTTTCGGGGAATGTCCACAGCCTGCGAACCGCCCTGCGGGGCTACGGAATAGCGGAGACGGATGGGTTCTATCTCCCCGCGCTGCCTCTTTGGGATTGCCCGGTCATTCTCATTGACAGGAACCATGTCGATACGGGCGAACGGTAGTCGATGCCGTGAATTTGAGGACTCTTGAAAACAATTTACAACATTATAACGCTAAAGCATTATGGAAAATCTAAAGAAACGATTCTATTCCGAACCGGAACTATCCGTGTCATCCGTTTTCATCGAAACGGGATTCGCGACGTCAGAAAATGAGCTTGAAGCAAAGCTTCAGATGTGGGAGAGAGAGGAAATTTAACTTATGGAGGAGATGAAAATGAAAACGATTCACGCATTATGTTTTGCTGCCCTCTGTGCGGCCGCTGCGGTTTCCTGCAATAAGGATATACAGGAGGTGATTCCTTCTGACGGAGACAATGTTCCGGCTCAGCAGAAACTGCTCAACCCCGTCACTCTGACTTTCACTGGTGTCCCGAAAACCAAGGTGGTCATCGACGGCATTCAAGCCTCTTGGGAGGAAGGCGACAGGATAAAGATCATCAGCCTGGATGCCGAGGGTAATTCCAAAACTGTTATAAGTGAAGAGGTTACGCTCCAAAATGGGGGGGGCAGATTCACCGCTACAGTCGAGACCTCCGACGTCTATTACGCGGTCTGGCCCGAGACTCTGGAAGTGACTCTGACCAAGGCCGATGAAGATGGCGCCGCGCCTGTCTTTACCGTGGATTTCGGCAGTGCTCCCGAGGCCAAGTCCGTGCTCGGAGATGCCGCATACTATGCCGCGAGAACCACTGCGGATGCACGCGTTCTCGATTTCAGGGCCATATCCACGATTATGGAGGTCAAGACGGAGACTGTCGATGCGACGGGCATCCTTTTCGGGGCATACGGCAGCGGCATCACATCATGTTCGGGAACATTCCCTGTCAGTTTTGATGCCGAAGGCAACGTTTCTCTCGGCAAACCGGCCTCGGCGAAAGCAAACGTGACGTTCGGAATAAAGGGCGCGGGCACATATTACCTCCCGCTTCCGGGTAACGGCCAGACAGCTGCGGATGCCAAGGACGGCGACGGTTTCATCCTTTGCCTGACCAAAGACGGCGGCAATCACACGGCCTCATACTATGAAAATGCCGTTCAGCTCAAGCCGGGCAAGATTTATGGGCTCAAGGATAATGTCGAGAGCAGGAGCGTCACCGACTATTACTTTTCTGTTGACGGCAAAGGGACAGGCCTTGCAGCGGACTCCCCGCTCGCTTTTTCAAGCTTGAAGACCTTGCCGGCATTCCGGAGCAATACGCTTGCCTCGGCAATGATGCGCAACGGCGTCACCATTCATCTTGCCGACGGTACTTACACGACGCCGTTGTGGACCTATGAGGCTGTTGCCGGAGTGGGTGAATGCAAACTCACAATCAGCGGAAGCACCGAAGCGGAGGCTCCGACTGTTTTCGAGACCACAGCTTCTTCAAAATTTGCGGATTCCAATCTTGCTGCAAAACTTGAGAATGTGAATTTCAGCGGCTGCACTGCTGTGGCTCTCATTGCTTCCTGCGGCAGTTTGGCATTGGAGAACTGCAAGTTCACTTCCAATACTACGAAAAAAGGCAATGGTGCGGCCATGACGGTCAACACAAATGCTTTCGTGACAGCAAAATCTTGTGAGTTCTCTGCAAACACGGCAAAAAATGGCGCCGGGTTGTGCATAACTCCCCCGAACCCGGTAGTAGCGAGGCAAGATGCTGAAATCATTTTCTCTTGCGAAGACTGTCTCTTCTCTGGAAATGAAGTTTCAGGCAGCGGCGCAGCAGTGTTGATTGCAAAGGCGGCTACGGGCGGTCAGATCCGTTTCAACAACTGCCGTTTCGAGAGAAACAAGGTGACTGGTGAAGCCTCGAGTGCAGCGGCGTTGTTCTGTGATAATGCATCTGACAAACCTCTTGCCCCGATGGTGTTCTTCAATGCATGCAGTTTTTGGGGGAACGATAAAACAGAGGAGTCCACAGGCGACTTTGAATATGATATTTACGGAAATGTCGGTTCCCGTATTGCTATGAATAACTGTACCTTTAAGGCGGCGGACAGCAAGATATCTAAAAATGGAAGTCTTATAACCTGCGAGGGATGTACCGTGATTGCCAATACAACCATCTGGGGGTCTTCCTACACGAGTGACCGTGCGCTGGCAATTGTCGGCAGCAAGCTGCAGGACTCTCCGGCGACGATGGTAAACTGTTTGATGAATCAGAACAATGTTGAGGGTTCTTCTTGTCAGGCTTTGTTGTTGCCTGGAGGTTATTATTTGAATATGTCATATAGTATGTACCGTGGTTATGCAGGTGATGGAACATTCAAATCCTCAAATTGTTTCGCCTTGACCGAAGCTCCGAAAAAGGCTGATTATCTTACGAAAAATAAACCTATAGCCTGCACCATCCGTGGAATCAAGCACGAGGTATTCAAATATCCTTTCGTGGAAGGCGAAGCCGCAACATATCCCGGATTCACCCTTGCCACAAAGGATGCTGTGACTCTCGCCGTCGAATCAAACGCGGCCATAGGCACGGCATTCTCCGCATGGCTCAAGGAACTCGGAGCGTATGACGTAGATATTCTCGGTAAGCCACGAGTGAAAATCTATCCGGGCTCATACCATAACACCCAGGAGTAGATATCTATACACAAAACTCAGATGAACAGTTTTCTCAAGAGCATACTATTTCTGACATCTGCCTGTGCTGCGGCATCCTGCACCAAGGATGCCGCAACTGCCGGCGGAAGTGCCGGAGAGCGGCTGACCCTTGCTGTCACGATAGAGGACGGTGCCACCACCAGAACCTGTATCGGCGGCAAGGACGGCAATGTCTACCATACGTGTTGGCAGGAGGGAGACCGAATATCTCTCAACGGAGTGCCGTCGGCCGCCCTTGATGCGGAACAGAGCGGCCGACGGACAGCATCCTTTGCATTCCGAGGCGGCCTGTATGCCCCGTTCAACATACTCTATCCCGCAACGGAAAGCCCGGATGTCGTGACTTTTCCAGCGGAGCAGCGTTATGTTGCCGACAGTTTTGACCCGGCTGCGGCTCCGATGTGGGCCTCCGGCTCCAGTTATGAGGACATGAAGCTCAGGCATCTGTCTTCGCTCGTCAGGCTTTCGCTCAAGGATGCCGAGGGAACTGTCCTCAAGGGCGTCAGTCTCTGCTCCATGGGCGGAGAACAGCTCAGCGGGGAGTTTTGCCTCCTGAAGGATGCCGAGGGGCGTTTCACGGGAGAGACGGAACCTGCCGGCGGCTCCTCGGACTTGACGATGACTTTCGGGGAAGACGGTCTGACGCTGTCGTCCGAGCCTGCCCTGATATATATCGCAATCCCCTCGGGAGAATACTCCGGCGGATTCAAGGCAACTCTGTGGAGCGCTGACGGCAAGGCAATGATGCTCTCTTTCTTCGGGGGCGGAACCCGCGTGATTGCCCCGGCCAAAGTCTTGGAATTTCCTGAGCTTGAGTTCGAGCCTGACGGAAATGACGTGCTTCATGTCCGTGACGCCTCTGATTTTCTCCTGCTCTCCTCGACCGGGGCAAAGACTGTCTATATCCACAATGACATTGACATGACCGGTGTCTCGTGGAAAGGCTGCGGCAGCGGTTTCGACGGCGTCATCGACGGTATGGGGCACAGCGTCAAGGGAATCGCGACCAAGGCCTTCATCCAGAAGGCGGCGTCGGACTGCGACCTGACAATCCGGAACCTCACTTTCACCGGCTGCACCAATACAATACTCACCTTCGGCGGCGGGACTCTGACATTGGAAAACTGCCGCTTCATCGGCAATTCCGCCGCCAATGTGCCTGTGCTCTCTGTTCCTCCATCGGCAACTTCCGGCGGCATAACCATCGCCCGCTGCGACTTCATCGGGAACAGTACCAGATCTGTCTCGGGAAATCAGGCCGCAGTCACCGTGCAGGGACAGATTCCCGTATGGCTCACGAACTGCCGTTTCATCGACAACATCGGTTCCAACTACGGCTCGGCCCTGCATTTCTCAAAGGCCGCAAATTCCACGCTGGCGCTGAACAACTGCCTCTTCTGGGGCAACGGGAACAGCGGCTCCTCCGAACCGGCTGCGGTTTCATCCGGCGCGGCGAACTTCATAATGCTCAATACCACAATGGTTCAGAGCGTCGCCGGATGCCGGTATGCCCTGCGCTGCGGAGCGGGGGCCGGGATGAACAATGCGTTCATGGCCAATAACATCGTCTATAATGTAAACGCGACGGGCTACAGCTTCTACACGGCCGCCGCGACCTATTTTCTCCGCAGCGTCGGCTATAACCAGTACGGCAGCGCCTGTCTGGCAACGCCGGCCAATGTCTCGCTCGGTGAGACATACTCCTGGACAATGACCGGGGGCTCGGCCGGCGTCAATGACAATGCAGTGGGCGTTCCGGACTGCTGCGCAGCCCCGGAGCGGGGCAACGGCTATGTGTGGAGCTGGGCGCTGCCTGCGGACAAGGCTCAGTACCTGCCGACATCAGCGCAGATTGAGTCTCTGCTGACCTCAGACACCGTTCTTGGCGGCGAAGGCGGCATTGGAACTGCTTTCTTGGGCTGGCTGAGGACAATTCGGGTCGGCGGCCGCAATGCGCTTGAGACGGACTGCTACGGAAATGTGCGTGATGCGTCCGGACTTTGGCCGGGATGCTATCAGAAACAGGAGGAGGGGATATGAAAAAGTCAATTCTTATAGGGATGTTAATGATGGTCGGAATGTTTCTGACGGCGCTTTCCTGCGTGGAAAGACTTCCCGTAGAGGCGGAGCCGGAGCTCGCGGAGCAGGGCGTGTGTCTCCTTCGTGCGCAGATGGTGGAAGACGACTCCTTTGTCTGGACGTTGCCGGAGTCAAGGATTGGGGTATATTCCGGGTCTTCTGCCAATTCCTGCTGGACTCCGCGCGCCTACTGCATAGGCAAGAGCGGCGAGGCGGAAATCTTCGGTCCGGAGGCAAAGGGTGAGGTCTATGCCTACTGGCCATATTCGGAGGAGGGCTATTCCCCTTGCGCCGACGGACGTGTCCGCATCCCGTCCGAACAGAAATGGCATGACAGTTTTGAGTCCCACATTGCAGGCAACGCGCCGCACCTTGTCGCCTGTGCCGAGGATGGCAGGCTTCGCTTCCGTAGGCACTGCGGGGCTCTGCACGTCAGGGTTATGATGGATTTTGTGCAGAATGTACAGAACATAGTCCTCAATTCCGAAGATGACATCTGCGGAGACTATGATGTCAGCGGCCTTGCGGAGGAGAAGCTTGTGAACGGCGGAAAATCCATACGGCTGACGGGAATAGACCGGCCCGCAGGCGCTTCTGAGCCATTGGACGCCTGGATTATGCTCCCTCCCGGGACTTACTCCGGCCTTTTTGTCACCGTCTCGGGCGGAGAGGAGACGGCAACTGCGGTCATTGATGGCTCCGTCCGGATTGAAAGCGGGAGACAGACCGAAGCCGATGCGAGTGAACGGCGCAATGACTATGAAGGCGGCGACTTCGAGGGCGAGGTAGTTGAATTTGATTAGACCGGAATATGAAAAGAATACTGATTATGCTTGCGGCCTGCCTGCTATGCTCTTCCTGCGTAAAAGAGGTGCTTGTGACTTCGGGTAAAGTCATTTTTGAGACGGAGGTGGAATCCGGCGCCGGTTCTCTGGACGTGCTCATTTCCACGGAAGGGGTGTGGAACGCCTCGTCGCTGGCGCCGTGGATTGCCGTTGACGGAGACTGGCACAGGGACAGCCATGTGATAATTCTGAATTACGGCTCCAACCGCTCCGTGGAGGGAGACATCCGGCACGACCGCAGAGGAAAGGTGGTCGTGCGCAGTTATGACGGCGGCCGGTGCGACACGTTGATAATCAATCAGAGGGGGATGCTCAGATGAGAAGAAGATATGCATTGCTGTTGGGCTGCACTGTGTTTCTGGCAGCCTGTACCAAGGAAGTTCGGGTGAACCGCCCTCATGACTTCGCTGCGGAGACCTCACAAGGGTATGAATATGCGGACGTGAAAATCACCGTCGGCCCGGATTATTCCGTGGGCTGCCCGTCGGAGGGAATGACCTCGAAGCCGCTGCCGGACGGCTGCACCGTGTATTCAGTGGGAAATCTGCGGCTCGTGACAGGAGAATGCCGTGATGTCGCGGAGCTGGCTGAGGAGAGTTTCTGGAAGGAGACGTCCGCGCTGTGGATATATTGCCTGGCATTGGACAGCCGTGCCACGCTTCTGGAGAGTATGGGCTTTGCCGACTGCTGCCGCCATTTTCTGGCGGAGGAAGCCGAATCCGGACGCTTCGTGTATGCCGCCTCCAATGTCTTTGATTTGATGAGCGGCTTTGCCCGCCGTGGTGAAGAACTGTCGTTCAATGTAAGACTCAAAAAGGAACAGGGGATATGAAAAGATTGTTTTTGACCATATTTTTGAGCGTTTGTACGATTCCTGCCCTTTTCGCTCAGAACATTACCGTGAGCGGGCAGGTGATGGGCGAGGACGGCATGCCGATAGAGGGAGTGACTGTGATGGTTCAGGGTACATCGAACGGCGTAGTCACGGACGCGGACGGTAAATATTCCATAGGGCGACTTTCATCCTTCGATGTTCTCATATTCTCCTGTCTCGGCTATAGGGAGGCCTCGGAAGGCGTAGAGAGACGCAGTACAATCAATGTGGTGCTCAAGGAGGAAGTTAAGACGCTCGACGATGCCGTGGTGATTGGCTACGGGACACAGAGGAAATCCGATCTCACCGGCTCCGTGGGTGTGGTGAGCATGGACGAGATACAGACTCCCGCAGTATCCTCGGTTGACCAGGCTCTTCAGGGACGTATAGCCGGGGTGGATATTCTCGGCGGCGGAGGCGAGCCCGGGGCGGCCTCTTCAATTCGCATCCGAGGCACGCGCTCAATTTCGGCCGGCAACGATCCTCTGATTGTGGTCGATGGCATTCTGGATGCGGTTGAGAGTTTCTCAGACATAAACCCCGATGACATAAAGGACATTTCCGTGCTCAAGGATGCATCGGCTACGGCGATATACGGCTCACGCGGCTCGAACGGAGTCATCATCGTGACGACCAAGGGCGAGACGGCCTCTAAGGTCTCCGTCAATTTCAGCGCGGGCGCCGGCATGAGCGAGCTTCCCCGAAAACTTGACATTATGACCGCCGAGGAGTTCGCGCAGTTCAGAAACGACTACCGCCTTTCCGCAGGAAACGTGACCGTGACGACCCCTCAGGTTTCCGGCTCCTATCCTTTCGAGAACCCCTCGTCATGGGGCGAGGGCACCGACTGGCAGGACGTGCTGACTCGTAAGGCGTTCCAGCAGGACTATAAGCTGAATGCAGGCTATGGCGACCGCAGGCAGTCAGTCTGGCTGTCATTCGGTTATGAGGACCGCGACGGCATCGTCATCGGCACCGGAATGCGGCGCTACAGCACGCTGGTCAAGTTCAGCCGGCAGCTTTTCAAGTTCATGAAGATCGGCGCAAGGATAAACTACGCCTACAGGCACAGCGACAGCAACAGCGTCACCATCAACGGCACGAGCAGCTCCTCCGCAGTGTGCATGAGTCCCCTTGTCGGAAAGGAGGACGTGTGGAACCGGTACGGCGATGAGGGCGGCTCCGGCGGCTCGATATTCAACAGTCCCTATCTGATAGCCACAAAGACCACGAACTATTCGAACATCAAGTTCCTGAACATGGCGCCTTATGTCGAGTTTGCTCCGTTCCGGGGATTCACGGCCAAATCGACGTTCTCATATTCGCTGAACGGCATAGACTCGTTCAACTATTCACCGGCATCCATGCCTTTGGCGACTGCTCAGAAAACCGGCGGTACGGCCGTCCGCTCCTCGACCTCAAAGACCACGATGCTGAGTGAGACGACGCTCTCCTATAAGCCGAGACTATCAGGCGGACACTCCTTTGACGTCATGGGCGGCTTCACCGGAGAGAAACGTGCGACAGACTATAATTACACGAAAGGAGTGGGCTATCTGGACGACAATGTCGGCCCGTATAATCTTGGCGGCCTGCCGGACAAGCGCAACTACACCGTCCGCAGCAATATGACTGAACTGACCAGACTCTCGGTGCTTGCCCGGGCCAACTATTCGTGGATGTCGCGCTATCTGCTCACCCTGACCGTGCGCGGGGACGGCTCATCCATGTTCGCAAAAGGACACAAATGGGGCTTCTTTCCGGCAGCGGCGTTCAGGTGGAACATCACCAACGAGGGCTGGATGGCGGGTGTCAAGGCAAACGGACTGACCAATCTCGCGCTTCGCCTGAGCGCCGGCCGCAGCGGCAATGACTCCGTGGCAAGCTATGTGTCCCAACAGTATCTGACGGTGACCACAGGCTCGTGGATTTTCGGAGACGGCCAGCAGAGTGTGGCATATCCTTCGCGAGTGGATAACGACACGCTGTCGTGGGAAAAGACCGACAGCTTCAACGCCGGACTGGACATTTCCCTTCTGAACGACAGGGTGGTGATTTCCGCAGATGCCTACCTTTCCCGTACAGGCGACCTCCTCCTTGCCCTGCAGAATGCCTCGCAGACCGGCTTCTCTACGCGCTACGCCAACATCGGCGGCACAAAGGGATGGGGCTTCGAACTCTCGCTGAGCTCTCACAACATAACCCGGCGGCATTTCAACTGGGAGACGACATTCACCTTCAGCCACAACGGCTCGGTGGTGACCGACATCGGCGCTGAGTTCGACTATGTGGCGACCTACAGCAAGAACTCGCAGATGCTCTATGGCTACAAGGTCGGCTACCCGGTGAACGCCCTCTGGGGCTACAAATGCTGCGGAGTATGGCACAACGACGAGGAACGCGAAGCCAACAGGACCACGAGGGCGTATGCTTCCTACCAGAATCAGAACGGCTACCGCAAATATGCCGACATCAACCATGACGGAGTCCTCGACAGCAGCGACCTCGTATATCTCGGCTCGACGGATCCTGTCCTGTATGGAGGAGTCCAGAATAATTTCAGAATATGGAATTTCCGTCTGGGGATATATTTTACCTACTCTATAGGCGGACAGATGTACAACATCTCGGAGTTCAACCTTGGAAGCTCGATTGCCAACACGAACAAGTACCGCTATATGATGGACTGCTGGCATCCCGTCCGCAATCCGGACAGTGACATTCCGGCTCCTGCGGCCAAGGACGGCTACGGCTCCGACTGCTATGTCCACGACGCCTCCTACCTGAGGCTCAGGAATCTCTCGCTGAGCTATGTCTTTGACCTGAGCCGCCGTGTCAAATGGATGAAGGACGTAACCATCGGCGCCTACATCGACAATGCCTTCCTCTTGACCCGCTACAACGGCTACGACCCGGACGTGAACTCCTCATCCACGGCGGCGAGGCGTGTAGATACGGCCACCTATCCCAATCCGCGGACATATATGCTGAGCTTTAAGATAAGATATTGAGACCATGAAGAGAATTTTCATACTGATTGCGGCGTGCTGTCTGTGCGCGGCCTGTTCGCTGGATGAGAAAATACGGTCCTATCCTCTTCCGGGGTCCTATTACGAGACTCCGGAACAGTGCATCACCGGACTGAATGCCTGTTACGGAAACATACGCAACATCTACAACAGCAACGAGTATTTCGTAATCTGCGAGGCGCAGACGGACCTCATGTACATCAACCGCTCGGACCAGCTCAACGGCATTCTTGCGGTGACTCCTTCCATGCCGCAGTTCGCCACGACAATCTGGACGCAGGCCTATCAGGGCATCAGCCGTGCCAATGCCGTGGAGGCGGCAATAGGGCGTTCTGACATGACGGACGAACAGAAGGCGCCGCTGCTCGCGGAAGCTGCGGTGCTCAGGTCCATGCTCTACTACATCCTCACTTCCAATTTCGGCGATGTGCCGTTCTACAAGGACGAGGTGACCTCCGCGACCAATGACGGGATAGCCGCCCTGCCGCGGATGAGCGCTTCCGACACGCGGGACACTCTCATAAATGATTTGAAATACTGGATTCTTGAGCGGCAGGCACTGGATATGCTCCCGACCAACGACCCTTCCAACAGCCGGCAGTACCGTGCGGGAGCCGCCCTCGGCCTCATGCTCGGAGGCAAGATGAGCCTGTGGAACGGAAGATGGAGCGACGCCGTGGATTTTTTCGGGACGCTGGAGACAATTTACGGTGACTTGTCTCAGTATAAGGTCTCCGACATCCGCTTCGGACAGCGCCTCTGTTCCGAGTCCATTCTTGAGATGTCCAACATCTCCGTGGATTACGGCCTTCATGTGTCCGGCTCGCTCGCGAGCGTCTGCACACCCTACCGCAAGGTGTCCGTGCCGGAGGGAGACGACGATGAGGAGCAGCTGGGCAATCTGGATTTCTATGACGGGGTCGGTATCCCGGCGCTCGGCTCCAATATGCGTACCCGCACGCCTCTGCGTCCGACAAAGCATTTCTACCGTGACCTGATGACGGCCTCTTCCTCCGACCTGCGCCGCGCCTCATACGCCACCGACGGCACTCCGATTGAAAATGGAGGAGGCTATCTGGCGTGGGGATGGCCAGGCTGGTCCGCGGATGAGGACAGAAGCGTCGTGAAACCGTCGTACAAGTTCTTCGGCTCCGTGAAGTCAGCAAAGGGGAGACCCTACCTCGGCGATAAGTTCTGGTGCTTCGGAATGCAATATACCAGCGACAGCAACAGCTACAAGCTCTTCCGCTATGCCGGCGCTCTTCTCGGCCTTGCCGAGGCATGGTTCCAGAAAGAGGACGACGTGCAGGCCTGCCGCTATCTCAATATGGTCAGGTCCCGCGCCGGCATTGACCCCGTGACCCCGTCCTCTTTCGGCAGCCGCAGCGCACTTTTTCATGAGATTCAGAACGAGTATGCACGCGAACTGTTCGGGGAGTGGCAGCGCAAGCACGACCTCGTGCGCTGGGGAGTGTGGTATGACTATGTTATGGAGTATAATGTGAACGGCGAGAACAACACGCGACTGCGAAACAACATACGCCCATGCCACGAGTACTATCCGATTCCGGACAAGGAAGTGGTGAACAGCGGCGGAAAGCTTGACAATAAGGAATATAACAGATACGGACTATGAGAAAAACATTGTGTGTCATTCTGACGCTGCTGTCGGTCATTGCCGCGCTTTCATGTCAGAAACCGTATGAGACGGGCATTGAACTGGCCGTGAACAACGAGAAAATAGAGATTCCATCGTCTGCCGGGGGACATTGCTACATCACCGTGTTTTCCAACAGAGACTGGACAATAGCCCTTGAACCGGCTGAAACATGGGCGACTCTAGAAACTTCGCATGGAAGCGGCATCGGCTATGTGAGGATGGATTATTCCGAAAACCTCAGCGGCTCTCCGCGCAGTCTTGATGTGGTCGTCCGCGGAGGGGAGAAGGCCTGCCGCATTGTTGTAACCCAATCTGCTACAAGATGAAAAAGATGATTTATACGGTGCTCGCCTGCGCTGTGGCCGTTTCGTGCGGCAGACTGTTCCCTGACAAGGTTGACGTCGTGCAGCTAGGAATCGTGCAGGACTTTGTCGTCGCGTCTGCGGCGCAGGACATTGTAGGCGCGAAAGTCATTTCCGACAGAGACTACAAATTCGCTGTAGAGGGCGACGCCCCGTGGATGAGCGTTGAACTGGCCGCAAGGGACACATTGGTGTTCAGCGTGGAACGCAATGACGGTTTCTGCAGGAGCGTTTATGTCTGCGTTTCAGCCGACGGCAGGACGGACAGGCTTCAGCTGCGTCAGGAAGGCAAGTGGCAGGAGTCCATAAGCCTTCACGATTCCTCCGTCGATGTTCCCGCCTCCGGAGGGCGCGTGAGCACGCGGGTGATTTCCAATCTTCCGTCGGATTGCCTGGCTGCATCAACCCTGGACACTAAGTCGATAGCCAGTCTTTCACTTGAGGACTATATACTCAGTTTTGACGTTCTGCCCAGTATGGTACGAGACCGAAGGACATATGTCGTGACCGTAAGCTACACGGACGGATGGGGAAGGGAAATAAGCGGAACATTGACAGTTAGGCAGGAAGCGTATGAATAGGATACTTTTTTGCATCTGCCTTGCCGTGACGATTGCCGCATCTGCCATGGCACAGACTGCGGCTTCCACCGGCGATACATCCAGCCTTCGGGTCGGAACATATAATCTGCGGATGCAGTGGCTGGACAAGAACGGTCCCAACGCATGGGAGCGCCGTCACGACAAATGTGTCCGAAGCATCCGGGACAATGATTTTGATGTCCTGGGCGTGCAGGAAGTAACCGATTTCGCGGCGGCCGAGCTTTCTGACGACCTGCGGGACACTTATGCCGCCATATTCTTCTCTCCCTATCGGCAGGACGGGCACGGCAACCAGTGCAGTGGAATCTTCTATAAGAAAAAGCGCTTCAAACTTGTTGATTATCATTTCTTCTGGATTAGCGATACTCCGTTCGAAATGTCAGAAAATGACCATTGCGGGGACAAGGCCTATAAAAGAGGGGGCGCCTGTGCAATCTTCAAGGACAGAGTGAGCGGGAAAAAGTTCTGCTTCATAAACCATCATGGCATACTCAATCCCGAGGAAAACCTGAAATATGCCCACGTGCTTGTCGATATTGAGAAAAAGTTCAATCCTGAGGGTTACCCGTCATTCCTTGTCGGTGATTTCAATGTGCGCCCTGATCATCCAAGCCATGAGGTATGGCGCGGGCATTGGTCCGACTCTGCCGAAACTGCCGGCGAAAGACAGTGCACCATGAACTCCTTCTGCCCGTATCCCGCCAAATGGGACAAGTCAAAGCATATAGACTTCATCTATTACCGGAACATTGCCGCACCGACCGGTTTTATGGTGAACCAGACACTATATGACGGACGCTGCGCCTCAGACCATTTTCCCGTGCGCGCAGACTTTATTCTTTAGGGGTAGAATCATCCCCGTCATGCGTGCGGGCCTCAGATGATTCCGCGCTTAATGCGTGAGGTAGTTCTCCGGATGGCGGGCGGTGAGGTGCATTTCCTCGTAAATCTGCTGGATGCGTTCCATATCCGCCTTGGCGTCGTCGGTCAGCTCGAACTTCTGTCCCCGGCCTACGCGCTTTGTTCCCCAGTCGAAGTAGCCGAGATAGACCGGGCAGCCCACAGCCGTGGCAATCTTGTGAAATCCTGTTTTCCAGCGCCTTACCGGCTTGCGTGTGCCTTCGGGGGCGAGCGCGAGGTGCATCGTCTTGCGGCTGTTCATCTCATGGACTACGCTCAGCACGACAGAAGCCCCGTTTGTCCTGTCAACGGGCACTCCGCCCATTTCCCGGACAATCCATCCGAGCGGTCCCCAGAAAAACTCTTTCTTTACCATGCAGTAGGCCTTGCCGCCCACGGAGGTGTAGTAGAGATAGGATATGACAAAATCCCAGATCGTCGTGTGCGGCACTCCGAGAATCACGCATTTGTCTTCCGGCACCGGCGGCTCCACGGCCGTCCAGCCCAATGCCTTCAGCATGAAGGCGCAGAATTTTCTCCACATATATTATCAATTATTCAATCAATTATTC
>DJPQ01000060.1:10139-10979 GCA_002439805.1 Bacteroidales bacterium UBA6408 | reverse complement strand
TTATTCAATCAATTATTCAATCAGCGTGATTAGGGATGTATAAAAAGATGGAGTGCAAGGCGGACGAGAAATCCAAACCGCAGCAACCTCACGGTTGTGAGGATTTGGATTATCGAAGTCCAACGCGGCAATCCGCTTTTTATACATTCCGTACTATATGTTGACGTCTTCAAGTTCCTCTTCACTTCTAAGATTCCCCCGTATGAAATTCTGCCTCTCGATGGTGTTGTCGCCCATGTAGAACTCCATAATCTCGGAAATCGACTCCTCGTCGCTCAGCGTCACCGGGTCGAGCCTCATGCCCTCGCCGATGAAGTCCTTGAACTCGTCCGACGAAATCTCTCCAAGTCCCTTGAACCGGGTGATTTCCACGCCTGTCTTTATCTTCTTGACGGCCTTTTCCTTCTCCACGGCATCGTAGCAGTAAATCGACTCCTTCTTATTGCGCACGCGGAACAGGGGAGTCTGGAGAATATAGACGTGCCCGTTGCGGATGAGCTCGGGGTAGTACTTCATGAAGAAGGTCAGCACGAGCATACGGATGTGCATCCCGTCGTCATCGGCATCGGTCGCCACCACAATCCTGTTGTAGCGCAGGTTCGCCACGTCGTCCTCCACGCCGAGCGCGTTCAGCAGCAGGTTCAGCTCCTCGTTCTCAGCCACCTTCTTGCGGCTCTCCTTGTAGCAGTTGATTGGTTTTCCCCGGAGGCTGAACACAGCCTGGGTCTGCGCGTCGCGTGCCTTGGTGATGGTACCGCTCGCGGAGTCGCCCTCTGTGATGAATATGCTCGTGAGGTCAATCCGCTCCTTGTTCTGCTCGGTAATCCTGTCGCCCAGATG
>DJPQ01000060.1:1998-10034 GCA_002439805.1 Bacteroidales bacterium UBA6408 | reverse complement strand
GCAATCTCCTTCCGCTCGTTTTCCGAAGCGACGATCTTCGCCTGAATCACCGGCACGATGTCCTTGTGGATGTGGAGATAGTTGTCGAGATTCGTCTTTATGAAGTCGTTGACGAAGGCCCTGATTGTAGGGCCTCTCTCGATTCGGTTCGCCCCGTTCGGCTCCTTGACAGGATTGCCGTCCTCGTCGAGGACCTCCTGCTCGTAGGTGTAGGTGGAGCCGAGCTTGGTCTTGGTCTGCCCCTCGAAGTTGGGCTCCTGAATGCGGATGCTGATTGCCCCGATGATGCCCTGACGGATGTCCTCGGGGGCATAATCCTTCTTGAAGAACTCCTTGAGGGTCTTCGCGATGGCCTCCCTGAACGCAGCCAGATGCGTCCCTCCGTCGCGGGTGTTCTGCCCGTTCACGAACGACGCTATGTTCTCCCCGTAGTCGTTGCCGTGGGTGAGCACCACCTCGATGTCCTGCCCCTCAAGATGAATGGGGGGATAGAGAGGAGGATGCTCGGGGTCGAGGTTGTCGTTCACGATGTCGAGAAGCCCGTTCTTCGAGACATACGGCGTACCGTTCAGCGTGATGGTCAGCCCCTTGTTGAGGTAGCAGTAGTTCTTGACCATCTTCTCGACGAACTCCATCTTGAAATGGAAATTTCCGAACATATCCACGTCCGGCACGAAGCACACGAGCGTTCCGTTCTTCTCCTTCGTGCTCATGTTGTCCCTGTCGGTGACCTCCTCTTTAAGCCGCCCCCTCTCGAACGTGGCGCTGGCCATCTTTCCGTCACGGTAGGCCTCGATGTGGAACCATGACGACAGCGCGTTCACCGCCTTCGTGCCCACTCCGTTGAGTCCGACGGATTTCTGAAAGACCTTGGTGTCGTATTTCGCTCCCGTGTTCAGCTTGCTCACCGCGAGCGTCAGCTTTCCCAGCGGAATGCCTCGCCCGAAATCCCTCACGGCCACTTTTCCCGCCTCGTCGATGTCAATCTTCACATTCTTTCCGAATCCCATCGCGAACTCGTCGATGCAGTTATCCACGACCTCCTTCAGCAGGACATATATCCCGTCCCCCTGATTGCTGCCGTCCCCGAGCCGTCCGATGTACATTCCAGGCCTTTTCCGGATGTGCACCACGTCCTCAAGGGTCCTGATGCTGTCGTCGTTGTAGTCGTTTACAGTAGGATTCGTCTGTGCCATGTTTGTTCCTCATCAAAAAATGCAAATCTCCCGCAGGATGCGAAAAACACGCAAACTTACAAAAAAATGACGAATCCGGCAAATCGGCCTGCGGGGTATAATGAATGCCCGGAGATGCGGGGATATGCCTCCTGGCCTACATGAAAAGCATCGCCGTGAAACCGCAGACGAGGGCGGCGAGGCAGTTGATGACCTTCGCGCGGAGGAATGCCGACTTGCTCTCGGCCAGAAGCGGAATCGATGAGTGCCCGTCCTGGGATATGCTGCTGGCAAGAAGCACCGGGAACGGGACTATGCCGGCGGCGTAAAGGGTGACGAAAACAAGATGCGGCCCCGATTCCGGGATTATTCCGACGGCCACCGCGAGCAGAATCATCAGGGCCGTGTTGTCGCTGACCCAAGTCCCGACGTCGATGAAATGCATGAGCACGGCGATGCCGGCGAGAATGCCGAAAGTCCAGAGGAATATGTTCAGAAAGTGCTTCTTTATGACATGATGCCAGAGGTGTTCTTCGACGAAATGGTCAGGCGCTAAGATGATAACCCCGAGCATCACCACGCTCAGGCAGGCGAAGAGTATGTTCATCCATGCCTCGTCGAGCAGGTTGATCGAGAGGACATGGCCGGCGGCCTCTCCGGTGTCATGAGCGTTCCCGACACTATCATGAATGTGACGCTCCGACTCTCCTTGCCCGACATGGATGTTTCCGGTTGGGGCAGACTCTTCTTTTCCTGCGTGGGTATGCTCCGTCGCCGCCGGCTCTCCGTCGCAGCAGCCATGCTCTCCGTTGCCATGCTCGTGGTCCAGGGCTCCGGAGCCGAGCGCCGCGATGAACACCGCCAGCCCGACTGCAAGCACCGCCCGCTTCCATCCGAAGTGCCTCTTCCCGTGCCCGTGCGGCTCTGCGTCCTCATGTTCGTGAATCTCAAAGCCTTCGTCACAGCACACCGGCTTTGAAGCCGCCCCCGCGCCCTTTTTCTTCCGTAGCCAGCCCCCGACGGCATCGGTCAGAATCCCCGTGACTACAGCGATGACGAACAGCACGGCGAACAGAATCAGCGCCTTCTTCGGGAACATAGCCAGCATCACGAATGCCTCGTCGCCGGAAGATGCAATCATCATCGCGATGAGCGCTCCGAAGCTGAACAGCCCGTGGGTGTAGAGCGAGACCGTCGCGAATCCGCCGATGCAGCCCGGAACCAGTCCGAGAGCCGCGCCGAATACCACCTGTCCGAGCCGTGTTCTGCGCAGGCGCGAGAAAAACCTGCCGTGAGACTCGATGTTCAGCGCCTCAATCATCATCATCATCACGATTACGAGTCCCGTGATAAGTATGCTGTTGCGCAGGATGTCTATGATTGTGTGAAGGAAACTCATTCCGCTTGTGATTTCGTGGGAGGGGATTGTGTCGATTCTCGGAGTGCTGGGTTGTGTCGATTCTCGGAGTTACGAAAATGGGCTATTCCAGAAATCCGGATATGAACAGGTTGATGACCGGACGGAGAGGGGAGTTGGTGGTGAGGGTCACGATTATCAGCGTTTCCCCCTTCGGGAGCATCGAAGTGTCGACATGAACCCTTATCTGACCCTTTTTTCCCGGCGCGGTCGGCAGGATTGTCCCGTGGGAATAGCGCGGCGCGTCCGTGTCGCACTTATAGACCTGAAAGCAGCGCCTGCCCTCGTTGGTGAAGTTGAACTCCGCGTCAATCGTCCGTCCCGCCTTCATCTTCCCGAACGAAAATGTAGAGGTCTCGAACCGGGGCCTAGGGCCGTCGGATTTCTCCTTTTCCGTCATCGAATTGAAATTCGCTGTCGTGAACGCATAAATCCTCAGTTTCCCGGCCTTCACGCCCTCCGGCAGTCCCGCAAGGGCGTAGGACTCGACCCCGTCAACTACAGGCACGGCATAGTAGAAGTTCTTGCCCCATCTCTCGCGGGAGGTCTTGACTGTGTAGCTGACCGTCGCCTCGCCTCCTGCCGGGATGACTTCCGGGGAAACATTCAGAGACAGCCCCGCGCTCGCATCCCTGAACTCAAGCTTCACCGGCTTCGCTCCGAGATTCGCGACCCGGAACTCGTCGCTGCGGCTTTCTCCCTGAAGGATGTTCCCGCATTTGACCTCAAGCGTCCTGAAGCCGACGTCCCCGAAGCGTTCAGTGAATATCTCCGCCTGTGTCAGCTTTTTCTCGTGGCACACGCCCCGCAGCTTGAGTATCACCGGCTTCTTCATGCCGGAGAAATATACGGTCAGGTTCTTGTCGAAGGGGAGCGGAGCCTCGTCATTGCTGTAGGTCGCGGAGATTTTCCCGCTGTCCCCCGGCTTTATCGGAGATTTTGTCCATTCCACGTCGGTGCATCCGCAGGAAGTCACCACGCTGTAAATCGCCGTCGGCTCTTTCCCCACGTTCCTCACCGTGAACGAGCAGCTCACCGGCCCGCTCCCGAGCATGATGTCCCCGAAGTCATGCACGTCGCTGTCAAGTTCAATGCTGCCGCTGACCTTCACCTGCGCCTCCGCCGGCGTCCAACGCCCTCCGGCGAAAATCGCCGCGATAACATATAATAATATAAGGTATGCCTTTTTCATTCTCTCATTGTCTTTCCTCTCGTGCTTCCGGTGCGGTCCGTTCAGGACTTTGGGGGTCAGCCGCTTCAAACAAAATGCAAAGATACTTGAAAATATTTTGTAAAAAATCAAAACAGTTCCTAAATTTGCATTGTCTTTGCCGTCAGGTTATGTTGTCCCGTGACGGCGTGGACGGAATGAAACAACGATTATTTAAAACTCATAAGTTTATGGCTCACAAAATCACACAGGACTGCATAGCTTGCGGTACTTGCATCAGCGAATGCCCGGTAGGAGCGATTTCCGAGGGCGACATCTACAAAATTGACCCGAATGTCTGCATCGACTGCGGCACCTGCGCGGACGTTTGCCCGCAGGGCGCAATCGTCGCTGAATAAGAAACCTTCTGAATTTCCGGCAGGAAACAGAGAAAAGGGGATGACCGGACATTCTGGTTATCCCCTTTTTGTCCCCTATTTCCATAAGTCGGCAAATTTTCGCAATTCTATTTCCATAAATCACGCGATTTGCCGAATTCTACTTCCATAAATCACGCATAATCGCAGTTTCTATTTCCATAGCGGAGGGCTAAACCGTCATCACGTAGGTCACGATGTACCATGTGTAGGCGGCGTAGCACAGGAGCATGAGCAGACCCTCGACGCGGGTAATCTTTCCGCGTATGCCGAAAATCAGCGGGAGCACGGCGGCAAGGGTCATCGCGGCGTAGTCAACGAGCCCGATTTTCCCGGTCGTGAGCGGCGTTATCAGCGAGGCCGTGCCGAGAATCATAGAGGCGTTGAAGATGTTGGAGCCGACGATGTTGCCCAGGGCCATGTCAGTGTCCTTCTTCAGGGCGGCCGTGACGGAAGCCGCGAGTTCCGGCAGCGAGGTTCCGCAGGCAAGGAGGGTTATGGATATGAAGGCGTCGCTCACCCCGAGTTCCTTAGCAATCAGGACGGCCTCATCGACGAAGAAGTTTGAGCTGACAATCAGCGCGGCGAGTCCTCCCGCTATGCTGAGCGCGGCGAACCAGAGGCTGTTCTTCCAATTTTTCCCGGCTTCTTTGCCGTCTTTTCCGCCAACCGCTCCGGTAATCTCCGGGGTGCTCCCATTTTCACGGACAGCGTCAGCCGCAGCGGTTTCAGCCGCCGTTTCCGGTTTGCCGGCCGTTTCTGTCACGCCGGCCGGAGCAGTCCCTTTCCCGCGCCGCAGGGAGATCCACATGAACGCCACGAATGCGGCAAGGAGTATGGCTCCGTCGGCCCTTCCGAGCAGCGGCTCCCCTCCGCAGAAGAAATTATAGACAAGCAATGTGAGAAGGATTGAGACCCCGATGCAGAACGGAATCTCGAACTTCATGTTCTGACGAGAGACCGCGACCGGGAAGAACAGCGCGGTGAGACCGAGAATCGCAAAGACATTGAAAATGTTTGAGCCGACGACATTCCCTATCGCCACCTCGGAGTTTCCTCCGACCGCGCCCACAGTGCTGACGACCAGTTCCGGCAGCGACGTGCCGATTCCGACAATCACCGCCCCTATTACAAAGCTTGATACCCTGCACTTCTTCGCCACTACGACGGCACCGTTCACCAGAAAGTCCGCCCCGAGCACAATCCCCGCAAGCGACAGAATCAGAATAATATATTCCATATCAACGCATTTTTCCTGCAAAGGTGTCAAAAAATTGTTAAGGAATTATTACAGAACGGGAGAGCGTACCCCTTTTGGCACTTACTCTCTGTCTGCAAATGCAAGAAAACAGTTCAGTTCAGCAGTGTCGCCGGCTCGCACCCGAGCACTGATGCAAGGTTGAGCAACGACCCCGCCTCGGCTTTGGCGATGTCCTGGCCGAACTGCTCGTAGGCCTGAATCATCCGCAGGGACACCCCGGAGCGTTCGGCCAGTTCCCTTTGGGTGAGCCCGGCGAGCTTTCTCTGATGCTTGAGACGATTCGCGGCTTTGCTGCGGTTGTTCTCGATGATGTCGAGCGCGGCTTCCAGAAACTTGCTCAGGTCCGCTTCGTGGAAGGCCGGGTACATCCGCCTGATTTCCCCGGCCGGCAGTCCCCATCTTCTAAGGTTCTCGAAACTCGTTCCGACATGCCATTGGAGATAGGCCGACGACCACCCTGTCCAGAAAATATCCGAGCGGCTTCCGAGGATGTAAGTAACTGTCCCGTAATCCTCACCTGATGCACAAATGACCTCGTTCGCCAGTTCTATGCCGGACATCCCTGCAAGATAGCGCGGATTCCCTGACTCGAACTGCCGAATAGCATTGCTGGCAAGCAGCCTGTCGTAGAACCCGTCCATCCCTCCGGGGCAGATCTGGGCGCCGTAGTCCATCATCACGGCGAAATTCTGCATCGCGTCCTCAAGGTAAATCCCGTCGTAGGCGCGGATCATCATTTTTCCATCCATTTCTCACAATGTCAATTGCATAAGTCTCTCCAATCACAGCCTCGCGGCTCTTTTCTTCCCTGAAATCCTCCCTTGCCTTTCTGTCTCTCGCGGCTCTTTTGGGGTAGTATGTCTCATTATCGGCCGGAGTGGCTCTCACAAAGCGCATCCGTTCAAATGCCAGTCTGCTCTTCAGCACAACCTGCTCTCCGAGTCCCCCAAGCATCATGGCTCTCCTGAGCTGTTCCAGCGAAATCGTGTTGTTCAGAAAAGCCGACGCGAACGAAAAATATGAATCATCCGCCCTGTACCCTCTGATTATGTCGTATTCTTCATATTCCGGAAGAAATGTTCTGAGTATATACTCCCTCGCAGTGTAAGCAATACCTTGGCTAATGACGAATGTTCTGTTTTCCAATAATATAGCCATCCAGTTCAGAATATGAAAGCGGCAGTTCGACAAGTCGAGAACAGTCAGCCCTTTCATGTCTATACTATATTCATTGGAGAAACCGTCCCTATTTTCCGCGCAGGCCCATTCCTTGGCAAGTTCCGGATGTTCAGTGCAGTAGAATCCGAGTCCATAGTCATTCCGAGCGTTACCAGCACCGAACGCGGGCCGTTCGATGATATTCTCAGATCCGTGATATAAGACATGACCATCCATATACTCTCGTTATAGCGATACTATGCGAAGGTACGGTATAATTCCCGATATTCCAAATATTCTGTCTCTGAAATTCATGACAGTTTCTCGAAAATTTCCTTTTGGTACGAAAGAATCATCCGGGTTTCCCATCTCGAAGGCGAGGACAAACCGTCACATTATTCGACAACCGTCACCTTGACGACAGTCTTTTTCTTGGAGGGAATGTTCTGGGTTATCCCTCGATTACCAGCCCGTCAAAGGCCGGAAGGATGCCTGCGGGGATGCCGTCGGGGTTCGCGGGCAGGCTGAGGAGCTCCGGGACGAAATCCCTGTACTTGGGCAGGCGGTCGCTCAGGTGGGTGAGCCATGAGTGCCTTGCACCGACCCTGCGGCACACCTCGATGGCCTGCTCCAGACCCCAGTGGGAGTTGTGCGTCCCGCGCTTCACCGTGTTGATGATGAAGTGCTCAAGCCCTTCGAGCTTCGCGAACTCCTCCTCCGGGATGTAGTTCATGTCCGTGCAGTAGGCGATGTCGCCGAAGCGGAATCCGAGCACGGGGAGCGCACCGTGCAGGCCGCGGATCGGGATGACAGTCGTCTCGCGGACAACGCCGTCCGGGTCGCCCGGCACCTCGTGATAGCCGACTCCCGATTCCCACGAGAGATGAGGCGCGGAGTCGTCGAAACGGACCTTGAACGGCTCGTTCGTGATGTTGTGGATGTGCCATTCGGGCGCTCCGGGATATTTGTGGGCGGCGAAGGCATAGGAATATTCCATCCTCAGCGAGTCCTCCACATATTTTTCGCAGTAGATGTCGCAGGCGCGTCCCTCAGTGTAGTTCAGCGCCCTCACGTCGTCGAGGCCTCCGGTGTGATCCTTATGGTTGTGCGTCAGGAGTATCGCGTCGAGATGCCGCACTCCGGCCCGAAGCATCTGAGTCCTGAAGTCCGGCCCGGCGTCCACCAGAATCGTCATCCCCTCATGCTCCACCAGCACGCTCGACCTCAGCCGTTTGTCCATAGGATCAGCGCTTCTGCAAACCTCACACTGACAGCCGATTACCGGCACACCCTGCGATGTCCCGCTCCCGAAGAACGTCATCCTCGTCCGTATTTTTTCTTGTTTCTCTTTCATCGGAACTCGTATATTTTATTCCTATTTATGTGCGAAAGGCTTCAAAAAAAAGCAGGAGATGAGAAGCCCTACGCGATTTTTTTT
>DJPQ01000060.1:445-1903 GCA_002439805.1 Bacteroidales bacterium UBA6408 | reverse complement strand
AAAAACATCCTACAAGACTCTACTCCTCTCCTGCAAGCACAGCAAGCCTCGTGTTCTCTGCTGTCAAAATAACAGTCGAGGTGCGTCCGATAAGCCCCGGCTCATACTCCGCCCAAACCTTAATGTAGTTCTCGGTATATCCTGTCATCATGCCGCCCTTTTCCGCGCTCTCGAAAAGAACCTGCGCTCTGTTTCCGAGACATCCGCCGACAAACTCCCTGTGCAGTTCCGTGCAGAGCCCCTCCAGCCGCGCGACCCTCTCCGTCTTCACGCTGTCCTGCACCTGGTCCTTCCGCACCGCCGCCGGAGTTCCCGCCCTTTTCGAATACGGGAATATGTGTATGAACGCGGGCCGGATCCTCTCCTTCAGAAAGCGGTATGTCTCCTCGAAAAGTTCGTCCGTCTCGCCCGGAAATCCCACGATGACGTCGATTCCGAAGAACACCTTCCTGTCTCCGAACGCCTTGCGGATATATTCAATCTTATGCGCGAAGGCTTCGGTGTCATAGCGTCGTCCCATCTCGCGCAGCACCGCGTCGCTTCCGCTCTGAAGGGGAATGTGAAAGTGCGGCAGGAACTTCGTCCCCGACACGATCCAGTCAATCATCGGCTCCGTCAGGAGATTGGGCTCTATCGAGGATATTCGGTAGCGCCCGATGCCATCCACAGCATCCAGAGCCTTGATGAGGTCGAAGAAACTCTCACCGGTGCTCTTCCCGAAATCTCCGGTGTTGACTCCCGTAATCACGATTTCCCGGCATCCGGCTGCTGCAATCTCCTCCGCTTTCCGGACAATGTCCGCAATCGGCTCGTTCCGGCTCTCGCCTCGTGCGTAGGGCACCGTACAGTAGCTGCACTTGAAGTCGCATCCGTCCTGCACCTTGAGGAAAGAGCGCGTGCGCTCGCCGGTGGAGTATGCTCCGAGGAAATTGCTGCCTGAATACGCTCCGGGGACATGACCGTCATCATTCCCGTCGGGCATATCCGCGGCGGCTTTCTCTCCCGTCCCGACATTCGCTGCGTTTTTCCCCGGATTCCCGACGGACGCTTCAGCCCCGCTGCACTCGGCGACATATTTCAATATCCCCGGAACGACCCCGTTTTTCTCTTTAGCCCCATAGACCGCGCGCACGCCCTCAAGCGCCTCAATCTCACCGCGCTTCAGCTCGGCATAGCACCCGGTGACGAAAATAGCCGCATCCGGCGACACCCTGTGCAGCTTTCTGATGATGTTCCTGCACTTCTTGTCCGAATGCTCGGTCACGGAACAGGTGTTCACCAGAAATATGTCCGCACCCTTCGACCACGGCGTAACCTCCAGCCCCGCCCCGCTCTCCAGCAGCCTCCTCTCGTAAGTCGACGTCTCCGCATAGTTCAGCTTGCACCCGAGAGTAATAAACGATATTTTCTTTATCAGCATTCGCTTCCTCCGTCCATGGTGATTCGACTCCATTCGGC
>DJPQ01000060.1:0-384 GCA_002439805.1 Bacteroidales bacterium UBA6408 | reverse complement strand
TGCTTCGACACGCGGATTGAGAAATGCCCGAGTCGGGGGTATCTTTTTTCCACGGCCTTCACGATGCGTCCGGCGACATTCTCTATGAGGTTCGACGGAGCCTCCATCTCCTTTGCCGCGACCGCGTATATCTCCGCCAAATCCACAGTCTCCGCGAGACTGTCGGTCCTTGCGGCCTTATCGACATCGATTTCCGCCATGAAGTCAACGACAAAGCGGTTGCCGTTCTTCCTTTCTTCCGCGTAACATCCGTGATTTGAACGGAATTCCATTCCCTCAAGTTCAAGTAAGCTTGTCATATCCTTAAATTTTATCTTTGTTTTCCTTTCGCCCCGGCTCCGCGCCTTTCACCGCGGCTGTCCGGCCGGTGTCTTTCTTCTCCCT
>DJPQ01000053.1 GCA_002439805.1 Bacteroidales bacterium UBA6408 | reverse complement strand
CCTATCTTCTTGCCGATGAAGTTCTCGATGCGGTTGTAGTCCAGCTCCACCATCTTGCGGGCGAACTGCGCCGACTCCACGCGACGAATCTTTCCGTCAAGGTGAGCCCCGGTGAGTTCCTGAAGCAGGATTATCGCCCTCTTGGCCGCATATTCAAGCGCGAGCGGGTCGCATCCCCTCTCGTAGCGGAAGGAAGCGTCGGTCTTGAGCCCGTGCCTCTTCGATGTCTTTCTGATTGTAACGGGGTTGAAATATGCGATTTCGAGGAATATGTCCCTCGTGTTCTCCGAAATTCCGGAATCCGCCCCTCCGAACACGCCGGCGAGGCACATGGCGCCCTTGTCGTCGGCAATCACGAGATCCGCCGGGTTAAGCTCACGCTCCACTCCGTCAAGCGTGACAAGCTTCTCGCCCTCATAAGCGTCGCGGACGATGACCCTGTCTCCCGAAATCTTCGCCGCGTCAAATGTGTGGAGCGGCTGTCCGAGTTCCATGAGCACGAAATTGCTGACATCCACGACATTGTCGATAGGGCGCAAGCCGACGGAGAGGAGCTTTTTCTGAAGCCACTCCGGCGAGGGGCCTACCTTGGCGCCGCGCAGCGTCGCGCCGAAATACCTCGGGGCGTCGGTCTTGGCGATGACCTCGACAGGAATGGAGCCCTCATCGGAGGCCGGCTCGGTGAAGGCTGACACGTCCGGTATGCAGAGCTCGCAAGGGATGTTGTTGTGCTTCAGATATGCGTAGAGGTCACGGGCAACGCCGATGTGTGACGCGGCATCGACGCGGTTGGCCGTGAGACCGATTTCTATGATCGTGTCCGTCGCGAGATGGAGGTAGTCCTTGGCGGGAGTCCCCGGAACTGCGGCAGGGTCAAGAATCATGATTCCGTCATGCGACTCGCCTATTCCAAGCTCGTCCTCTGCGCAGAGCATTCCGAAGGACTCAACTCCGCGAATCTTTGATTTCTTGATCTTGAAATCCTCCCCGAGAACGGTACCTATTGTCGCAAGAAGAACCTTCTCCCCTGCGGCCACATTCGGCGCCCCGCAGACCACCTGAAGCAGTTCCGGTCCGCCGGCATTCACCTTTGTTATGTGCAGATGGTCGGAATCCGGATGCTCGACGCACTCGACGACTTCCGCCACCACAACTCCGGCCAGCCCGCCGGGAATCTCCTCGACGGTCTCCACGGAATCCACCTCAAGCCCTATGGAAGTAAGCGCAGCGGCGACCTCCTCCGGAGTAAGACCACACCTGATGTAATCCTTAAGCCAATTGTACGAAACAGTCATATTCAGTCAAATTTTCTATTTTTCAGCACTTATTTTAAAAACCAGCCTGCGCTGCCCCCCCCTCTTCATTCTCACGCCCCGCGGCTCACCTGATTGACGAAATGTCGAAAAGCGACTCTGCAAACTCCTTTCTGTCAAACAGCCTGAGGTCGTCAACCCCCTCGCCTATGCCGATGTATTTCAGAGGAACCTTAAGCTGATCGACGATGCCGACAACCACGCCGCCCTTCGCGGAGCCGTCCAGCTTGGTGAGCGCCAGAGACGTGACCTTCGTGGCGCGGGAGAACTCCCTGGCCTGCTGGAAGGCATTCTGTCCGGTGGAAGCGTCAAGCACAAGCAGAACCTCGTGCGGAGCGCCAGGGACGACCTTGGCAATCACATTGCGTATTTTTGTCAGCTCGTTCATCAGGTCAATCCTGTTGTGAAGACGCCCGGCCGTGTCTATTATCACCGCATCGGCGCCCTTCGCCACAGCCGACTTGACGGCGTCGTAGGCAACTGAAGCCGGATCGGAACCCATTTCCTGACGGACGATATCGACTCCGGCTCTCTGCGACCAGATTACCAGCTGATCCACGGCTGCGGCTCTGAACGTGTCCGCCGCGCCAAGCACGACCTTCTTCCCGGCGGCGGCAAGTTTCGCGGCAATCTTTCCGATGGTCGTTGTCTTGCCCACGCCGTTCACGCCGACGACAAGAATCACATAAGGCTTCTTCGTAGTGTCTATCATCCGCTCAATCTCCGTCCTCCCGTCAGAAACCGGAGCGCCGTCAACTTCGAGAAGAGAGGAAATCTCGTCCCGAAGCATCTGAGTCAGTTCCTCAAGGGAGACATACTTATCACGGCTGACCCGTTCCTCAAGATTGTCGATTATCTTGAGAGTCGTATCAACGCCCATATCTGTCTCAACCAGAGCCTCTTCCATAGCATCAAGTATGCCGTCATCGACACGCGATTTCCCGACAATAGCCCGCGACAGCCTGTCGAAGAAACTTCTGTTGGTGTTCTTCACCCCCTTGTCAAAAATTCCCATAGTTCCGGATGATTCGTTTTCAAACCTGCAAATATAATGAATTTGCGGCACTCAATCAAGTTGTGACAACGGTTCGCGACAAAAAGACCCCGAGGCTTTTCGCCCCGGGGTCCGAACAGATTATCAAAACTTGTACGAGGGGCGTATTCTGCTCAGCCCACAGACAAATCCCGAATTATTTTTTGTTGAAAAAATCCTTAACCTCAGACTCCTCCACGAGAAGTTCATTGAAAACGTAAGCGCCGGTCTTCGGAGACTTGTCCATACGGATGCACTTTACCATTTTCTTACCGCCCTTACCGGCAGCGAAGGTTGCGACCGCTTTCTTTGCCATAGTTTAATCCTCCTTCGTTATTTAATCTCACGGTGAAGCGTAACTTTCTTGAGATAAGGATTGTACTTCATCCTCTCAAGACGCTGAGTCGTGTTCTTCTTGTTCTTCGTAGTAATGTATCTTGAGATACCCGGCACACCGCTCTCTCTCTGCTCAGTGCACTCAAGGATGACCTGCACCCTGTTACCTTTAGCTTTCTTTGCCATAATTCAAAAACAATTAAACAAGGTTAATAAATCCTTTTTTCTGAGCTTCTCTGATAGTAGCGTCGAGGCCGTTCTTCTCGATGTGCCTCATACCCTTGCAGGACACCTTGAGGGTGATGAACCTCTGCTCTTCCTCTGACCAGAACTTCTTGGTCTTGAGGTTCAGGGCGAACACGCGCTTAGTGCGCAGCTTGGAGTGAGCGACATTGTTGCCGACCATTCTCTTTCTTCCTGTAACTTGACAAACCTTTGCCATTTTATATAACTTTTTAATATTATCAATTTTTCGCGGGCTGCAAATATCGTGTAAAAAATGCTAAATTGCAAGTATCTAGACGATTTTGAAGAATCTCCGCCACCTAATGTTGTTCGGGAACTTCCTGTTCCCGTCGATTGAGAGCCACACCATAGCAGGCTTTCCGACTATATGATCCTCAGGGACGAATCCCCAGTAGCGCGAGTCGAGAGAGTTGTGCCTGTTGTCTCCCATCATAAAGTAATAGTCCTGTCGGAAAGTATATTCCGTAACCGTCTCTCCGTTTATCCTTATCGTCCCGTCAGCCCCGACCTCAAGGTCATTTCCCTCGTAGGAGGTGATTATCCTTTCGTAAAGAGGAAGGTTTCCGGCGTTCAGCTCAACCGTCGCTCCCTTCTGAGGAATCCAAAGCGGGCCGAAATTATCCCTTGTCCATTCAAAGTCTTCCGAGAACGGGAAGATGGTCTTCCACGAATCCGGATAGTCCGGTGGATAGGAATCAATGTTCGGTTCTATGGACACGACGCTTGCGAAGCCTTTCAGTTCCTCAAGCATGGCCTGAGTCAGAGGCATCGCGGGATAGCCCGGAAGAGTCTGGTCGAACCAGAGCTCACCCCTGTTGAGCCCGAACCTTTCGAGACTGCGGGGATTGAGCTTCTGACCTGTGGTCACAACAGTGTAACTGTTCTGCATTCCCGGCTGAGTCGTCTCCCTTTCGGAATTGACATAGACCGCTCCGTCCCTTATCTCGAGGGTGTCGCCGGCTACGGCAACGCATCTCTTGACATAATGGTCCTTCTTGTCGGACGGCCGGACCTTCACAGGACCGTAGTTTCTGACGGTGAAGTCCCGTCCGTACATCCTGCAGAGCATATAATAGTCATCCGCGGGAGCCTTGACAAGAACCGTGTCACCGTTCGGGAAACCGAAAACCACACAGTCGCCTCTCTTCACGTGTCCCAGTCCCTTCAGCCTTTTGTAACGACACCGTATCAGTTCGGAGTAGGAATCCCTGCCGAATATGGTGTTGTGGGTAAAAGGGATGGTAAGCGGAGTCTGCGGCATCCGGGGACCGTATGCGAGCTTGCTCACGAAAAGGTGGTCACCGGTGTAGAGAGTGCTTTCCATTGAGGATGAAGGAATCTTGAACGCCTGGAAAAAGAAAATGTTGATGAACGTAACGACAATCACGGCGAATATGATGGCGTCGAGCCAGTCAAGGACCGCATTGTGCTTCTCCCCCTCCTTGTAGTTCTTCTTCCAGAAAAGCCACTTGACTTTCTTCGTGACACAGAGGTCAAACAGAACGGCAAGGCCGAGAAGCCACCACCAGTTTCCGAGCCAGATCACCCACAGGACATAGAGCAAAGCCCAGAATCCGAACTTCACCCAACGGTTGTGGAAGATTTCCTTCAGGCTCATCTCGTCAGACTATTTTACAGAGTTCACGATTGCTTCGAAAGCCTTCGGATTATTCATGGCGAGGTCAGCAAGAACCTTGCGGTTGAGGCCGATGTTCTGCTTCGCAATCTTGCCCATAAACTGGGAGTAAGTCATGCCGTACTGGCGTGCGGCGGCGTTGATTCTCTGAATCCAAAGTGCGCGGAATTCACGCTTCTTGGCCTTGCGGTCACGATAGGCGTAGGTCAAACCCTTCTCGTAGGTGTTCTTCGCTACCGTCCAGACATTTTTTCTTGACAGAAAGTTACCGCGTGTTCTCTTGAGAATCTTCTTGCGGCGAGCCCTTGAGGCTACTGAATTTACCGATCTTGGCATAATTTAACTGTTTTTATGGAGGCAGTGTCCAATCTTTCAGGAGCTTTTACGTAAGCGTTATGAAATAAGCCGGTACAGATTTGTGAAGGATTTTTGAGGATAGATTTCTTTTGGAAAAGGGAATGTACTGGAGGTACATGACCGATGAGAAAAGAAATATAGACCAAAAAGACAAACAAAGATTACCGAGTTATTTTCTAAGGATTACTTTACTGCAACCAAGTTTAACATAAGTAATGATTACAATCCCAACAAAGCCTTGACTCTCTTCTGGTCAGGAGCAGTGACAAGTCCGAAGTGAGTCAAATTTCTCTTCTGCTTCTTGGTCTTCTTGGTGAGGATGTGGCTCTTGAAAGCATGCTTCCTCTTGATTTTTCCCGTTCCGGTAAGTGCAAAGCGCTTTTTTGAACCGGAGTTGGTCTTGATTTTTGGCATAGCTAAATCATTTAACTTGTTAATAATAATATAATGTCTCTACTGACATCCAACTAATCCCGTCTGCGGGAGAAACCCCTTCGTGAAGGAGTCCGCACAGACTACTTCTTCTTTGCAATCGGAGCAATCATCATGATCATCCTCTTGCCCTCAAGCTTAGGCATCTGCTCGGCGCGTCCGTACTCCTCAAGTTCCAGAGCGAAACGGAGGAGAAGCTTCTCCCCCTGCTCGGCGTAGATGATGGAGCGTCCCTTGAAGAACACCGAGGACTTGACCTTGGAGCCCTCCTGAAGGAACTCCTGCGCGTGCTTGAGCTTGAACTGGAAGTCGTGCTCGTCCGTGTTCGGGCCGAACCTGATTTCCTTTATGACCACCTTGGCCGCGTTCGACTTCATCTCCTTGGCCTTCTTCTTCTGCTGGTAGAGATATTTCTGGTAGTCAATAATCTTGCACACCGGAGGATCAGCCTTAGCACTTATCTCCACCAGGTCAAGTTCGAGTTCATCAGCGAGGCGAAGTGCCTTGGATGTAGGGTAGATGCCCGGCTCAGGGATGTTGTCCCCGACGAGCCTCACCTGCGGTACTCTGATCTCGTCATTGATTCTCAGGCTGCCTTCGTCCTTCTTCTGGTTCGGAGCAGGACGGCCCTGCTGAGGTCTTGGACCCATAGGGCGCGGCTTAGGTTTAAATGGTGCTGCGATAAAACTATCCTCCTAAAAATAAATTTGTTAATAATACTACATGTCAAAATTTCAGGCCAGCTGCGCCTTCACCTCATTGCCTACCAATGTGATGAAGTCTTCAACTGACATTGAACCCTCGTCCTTTCCACCTTGACGGCGCACCGAAACGAGCCCCTCGGCCTCCTCCTTCTCACCCACGATGACAAGGAAAGGAATCCTCCTGAGCTCTGACTCACGGATTCTCTTGCCGAGCGTCTCATTACGATCGTCGATTGAAGCGCGAATATCGGAATTATTCATCAAACTGCAAACTTTTTTTGCATATTCCGAGTACTTTTCGCTCACAGGGACGATATTTACCTGATCCGGAGTCAGCCACAGAGGCAGTTTTCCGGCCGTGTGCTCAAGAAGCACTGCCACAAAGCGTTCGAGCGAACCGAAAGGTGCGCGGTGAATCATCACCGGACGGTGCTTCTGCCCGTCCGCACCGACATATTCGAGTCCGAAGCGCTCCGGAAGGTTGTAATCAACCTGAATCGTTCCGAGCTGCCACTTCCTGCCGATGGCGTCCTTGACCATGAAGTCGAGCTTAGGCCCATAGAAAGCGGCCTCCCCGAGTTCGACGACGGTCGGAAGCCCCTTCTCCTTGGACGCCTCGATGATGGCGGACTCGGCCTTAGCCCAGTTCTCGTCCGTACCGATGTACTTGGACGGGTTCTTCGGGTCGCGGAGAGAAATCTGCGCCGTATATTCCTTGAAATTCAGGGTCTTGAACACATAGAGAATGATGTCTATGACCTTCTCGAACTCTTCCTTGAGCTGGTCAGGACGCACGAAGAGGTGCGCGTCGTCCTGAGTGAAGCAGCGCACACGGGTAAGTCCGTGAAGCTCGCCGCTCTGCTCGTAGCGATAGACGGTGCCGAACTCGGCGAAGCGCAGAGGCAGGTCCTTGTAGGAACGCGGCTTGCTGCGGTAAATCTCGCAGTGATGAGGACAGTTCATCGGCTTGAGAAGATATTCCTCGCCCTCCTGCGGGGTGTGAATCGGCTGGAACGAGTCCTTGCCGTATTTTGCATAGTGGCCGGAAGTCACATAGAGTTCCTTGTTTCCGATGTGCGGGGTGATGACCGGAAGATAGCCGTAGGACTTCTGAATCTTCTTCAGGAACTCCTCAAGGCGGGAGCGCAGGTCCGCGCCCTTAGGCAGCCACAGAGGGAGTCCCATTCCGACCTTTGACGAGAAGGTGAAGAGCTCCATCTCCTTGCCTATCTTCCTGTGGTCGCGCTTCTTGGCCTCTTCCATAAGGGCGAGATATTCGTCAAGCATCGACTTCTTAGGGAAAGATATTCCGTAGATGCGGGTGAGCTGCTGACGGTTCTGGTCGCCTCTCCAGTATGCGCCCGCGATGGCGGTGAGCTTCACGGCCTTGATTACTGAAGTGTCCCTCAGGTGAGGCCCGCGGCAGAGGTCAGTGAAGCCGCCGTTGGTGTAGAAGGAGATGTGTCCGTCCTCAAGCTCGCCGATGAGTTCGAGCTTGTACTCGTCGCCCTTCTCGGCGAAGGCCTTGAGCGCGTCGTCCTTGGAAACCTCCTTTCTCACGAAGGCTTCCTTCGTGCGGGCGAACTCCATCATCTTGTCCTCGATTGCCTTGAGGTCGGCCTCGGTAATCTGCCGCCCCTGAAGATCGACGTCGTAGTA